>JAZSAO010000136.1:0-19758 GCA_045601945.1 Faecousia sp.
CCATGGGCTTGCCGCAGATGAGGGCCAGGGGTTTATTATTAAAACGGGTGGAACCGCCGCGGGCGGGGATCATACCGATAATTTTCATAGTAGTGTCATCCTTTCAGAGCGTGAAGTAAATAGAAGATCCAAAGTCGGAAAACGGCCTTTTTCTTTAGCATTTGAATCATGCGGGGGTTTTCTTTGGAGCAATCTGCCAACCATAGGCAATCTGTTAATTCCTCCGATCGTGCAATCCTGCGGAAACGGAAGAAGCTGTTTTTGCTGTTGCCAAGGGCGGTGAGAAAGTGATACAGATAGGAACTTGCGAGGGCAGGGAATTCTTCATTCAGAAGATTATCTGAGAGAAAATCCTTCCAGAGACGGTACTTTTCTGCATATTTTGGGAAATAAAACTTTTGATAGGAACGGGACAGACTTCCTTCTCTAACATCGTAGTGATAGTCGGCATAGCCGGTATAAAGCACCTGCTCCATATGGGAAACGTATTGTAGATTGAAGATCAAGTCTTCGTTGTAGTCGCCTTCGGTATGCTTAGTGCGGAAACGCAGGTTTTTGGTCTCAATGACCGAACGATCATAGATAGCATTCCATAAAAAACCGGCAATTCCGGCTTTCTGGAACAGATAATACTGTTCTTTTGGGAGGCATTCACCAGAGGGGAACGTGAAATCTTTTGACTTTCCCAGTTGGGCAGCTTCGCAGCAGGGAGCACAGACAGCAAGCGTATTGGGATGAGCGGCCTCTAGTAAATGGGAGATCCACCGGGGAGAAACAGCATCATCACTGTCACAGAACATGATATATTCTCCTGTGGAGGCATCTAACCCGGTATTTCTGGCAGCTGAGGCACCTTCGTTCCGTTCTTTGTGAATGACTTTGATTCGCTTATCTTTTTTTGCGTATTTGTCGCAGATCTCACCACTTTTGTCCGGTCCTTGATCGTCAACAAGAATGAGTTCAAAATCGGCAAAGGTCTGGGACAAAATACTGTCGATGCATCGGGGGAGATAGGCTTCTGCTTTATATACGGGAACGATAATGCTCACTTTGGGCATTACTTTCCACTTCCTTTTTTTAGTTTCTGTATCCAACGGGTATAGCGTTCCTTGCCAAGGAGTTTCTTCAGGATGTTGTTAGGCAGGACTTTGAGATTGTAGAAGAAATCCGCCCGACGGGCTTTGCGGAGATAGACTTTGCGCTCTTCCTGGTGTTCCTTGGAAGTCCAAGATAGGCTGTAGTGATGGATGGAATAGGTGTTCTTGGTTTTGTACATTTTTCCATTAGACATATCCATAGGGGAAAAGTATTCAGTGGAGTAAATGATAGCGTGAGGGATTCTTTGAATCCGATCCTCTTCTACAAATCCATAGTGCTTCAAGATCTCTGTGTTGCGAACGGTACAGGTGGTAATGTCAATGGTGCCATCGGACCTGTAGAAGTTAGCGGTATCGTAATCTTCCATAATCTCTTTGATAAGGGGATTACCTTTTTCGCAGCCAATACCTAAACCAGAGGCGACTTTGCAACAATCGTGAGCACGCTCAATGCCCATAAAAGCAGGATGCTTTAAAAGATCATCAATGGGTCGGACCAATTGCACATCTGTATCGAAATATACACCGCCATGCTCATAGAGAATGGCTAAACGGGCATAGTCGGTAACAAAGGCCCATTTTTTCTCTTTGTAGGCATCCCGACAATATTGATTGGCATTTACATCGAAGTTGCGTTCATTCCATTCGATGATCTCAAAGTCGGGACAATACTTCTTCCAACTCTTGAGGCATTTTAGCGCCAACTCCGGCATGGGGTTTCCACCAAACCAGCAGTAATGTATTTTCTTGGGAATTGCCATAGGGGAAGCCTCCTTGGATTTAGGATGATTATTTGAACCGGGAAAGCAGTCCCTGCACCGTCCAGTAAATCCGGGCGTAAGTGGGACGCAGGATCTGTATTACATTGGGATGGGTTTTGATAGTAATGGGATATTTTTCTTTTTCTTGTTTGTACTGACTTTTAAGCTTTCCTTTCAGCTCTGCCAGCACAGCAGGCTCATTTAGGTGAGTCTTGACTTTCTGATATAGATCGGTTAGGGCATAGAGATAGCTTTTGTTCAGCTTGTCTACCAGAATCTGATCCTGCTTTTCTTCAAAATAGGGGATCATTTCTTCCAGAACCTTTAGCCAGTCCAGGTGCTTGAGCTTAAAGGTTTGATTGACGGTGCTGCTTTCATTCTGATAATAGAAATAGAGGATGTCATCACAATCAGCCACCACTTCTGCTTCATACAGGAGCCGGTAAACGACGGAATTATCTTCATAGATCCGGCCTTCGGGCATACGGATAGATTGGAAGCAACTGCGATGGAAGATTTTATCGCAAAGAATCCATGGCTTCTTATCCACTCCGTTTAGTAAGCAGTGTCGTAGGAATTCCGGTCCCGAGAACTGTCTGGCTTCGCTGTATTGGATAGAGCTAAGGGTGATAAGGGAGTTAACAGTTTGGCAGCACCCCACGCTTATTTTCGCATGATGCTTCCGTGCATTGGTCAGTAGGATCTCCAACATCTGTGGATGGATATAATCATCACTATCTACGAAGGCAAAGTATTCTCCCTGTGCAATATCCAGGGCCCGATTCCGTGCGACAGCTTGTCCGGCATTTGCTTGGTGGATGACTTTGATCCGCTGATCCTGCTCTGCGTAGGCATCACACATGACACCGCAACGGTCTGGACTTCCGTCATCTACCAAGATCAGCTCAAAATCCTTCATGGTTTGCGCCAGAATACTATCGACACAACGAGCGAAATAGGCTTCCGCATTATATACGGGAACAATTATAGAAAGAGCCGGCATAACAGGACTTCCTTTCATGGAATAGAATGAGTGGAAAACCGTAATGCAGAAGGTTCTGCCGTAGGCTATGTCTCAGTTACACGGGATTTACAGCTACCGCTTGGGGAAAAGGCGTTTCGGCAATTGAAGCAGTGTTTCTTTATAGTGTCTGAAGCGAGCCTGACGTATACTGCGTTTTTTGGCTGTAAACACGGATTGGAGCTCAGAATCTTCTAATATGTCACCGTTCTGAACTCTTTCAAACAACTTCATATCTCGTAAAACGCACCGCTCTTCGGATTTCGGCCAGTATACTCTGGAACGACGATAGGCTTGCTCAAGAGGTTGTTCAAAAATATGACAGATGAAATCCTCTAAGTTTTTTAGGGTGTTTTCTACAAAGTTTTCATCCTTAAATACGGGCTCATTGAGCATCTGCAAATACAGGTCATCGTTACTGTCGATTTCTTTGATCCGTTCTATGGCGGCTTCGAAGCTGTCGAATTTGCTGCAATCGATAAAAGCTTTGGGGTTGAAAATTTCAGATGCATCGGTGCTGCCGAAATAAATGGGGACGGTGTCGGCATAGAATGCGTCGGTTATTTTTTCTGTAATGAAATCACTATGCTGTGTACTTTCGAAACAGAGTGTAAATTTGCATTGCTTCTGTAAGTTGAACTTGCTGTTATCGGTCCAAGAAACGGTTTCACCGTTTGGCATATTGTTCAAATAGGAACCGGCAGAAAGGATTTTCTTGTACTCACACAGCTTTTTAAAGAAATCGCCCCGGATATTGTGCTCCGATTCATGACTTGCAATAAAGTTCGCAAAATGGGGCTTTTGCTGCAAGTCTTCTTTGGTGAAGTGTTTCTTCCTGTGGGCCAATTCCTCGCTGCGGTGATAGGGGTCAATACAGATGGGGCAGTAAGCATGGCGGTCCCCCAACTGGAGATGGTAGGAAGAAACACCGTAGTCTACTACATTGAAATTGGGGACATAGTTTTCTAAGGAGTAGAAGATTCTAACCTGCGGATAGCGACAGAACTCATAGCGAGTACGACCAAACATACTGCAGATGATGTAATCCGGATCATCACATTCTACGATATTATAGTGTTTTGCAATGAGTTGGGTAAAGGTAGCTTGTTTCGGGTCAAAATCTTCCCAAAAACCGACATATTTGACTTTAATTGTTTTCACGGCGCACCTCAATGAGCTTGGTAGGATTCAGTTTAATGTTTCCATAGAGTCGGGATTGCCATTTTAACCATCGGTAGTCAGAATGAACCACCTCAAAAAATACATTGCGGGAGGGATGATCATAGCTCCAATGTCCACCCTCACCATCGTCGGAGAAGAGGTCTACAGCAAAGTAGTACTTTCCTTCTGCAATATTGGATATGTTTAACTCGCAGAAAATAGTATAAGTCTCGTTATTCCGTACATCTAGAGAGCAATCCACCATCTGTGTCATGCCGATGAGTTGGTCTGTATCGGATATGATAACAAAGTAGGATTTTACACCGTCTATATCCTTGTGTGCTGTAAAGGACACAGAAAAACGCATGGGCTCATTTGCATGGAAAACAGCCATATCCTTATCAAGGAAGCGAAAAGAGTGAATATGGATTGTATCACCATGCTGTTTGGAGGGGCGGGGCTCATCTGTAAGAGAATAGTGCGCTGGAAGCGTGACTGTATTGTTTCCGTGATAAATGGCAATGGCTTGTTCCACATCACCGGAGAAAATGATCTTGCCTTTGTCCAAAACAATACAACGATCACAGAGTTGGCGGATGGTGTTCATGTTATGGCTGACATAGAGAACGGTACGTCCATCTATTTTGGCAACATCACGCATTTTGTTCAGGCACTTCTTCTGGAAGGTCATGTCGCCAACAGCAAGGACTTCGTCCATGATCATGATTTCGGAATCTAAGTGAGCGGCCACAGAGAAAGCCAGCTTGACGTACATACCACTGGAGTAACGCTTAACAGGAGTGTCAATAAATTCCCGAACCTCAGAGAATTCTATGATATCTTCCATTTTAGCATCGATCTCTGCTTTGGTCATGCCAAGGATGGCTCCATTCATATAGATGTTTTCTCTGCCGGTCATTTCGGGACTAAATCCGGTACCGACTTCCAACATAGAGGCAATTCTGCCGTAGATATCGATTACACCTTCAGTAGGGGCGGTAACACGGCTCAGGAGCTTGAGCATGGTGCTTTTGCCTGCACCGTTTCCGCCGATGATACCAAGAGCTTCCCCTTTGTAGACCGTCAGATCAATGCCGTTAAGAGCCATGAAGGTCTTTCCGATGAGCCGTTGATCTACACCGATCTTGGTGTTGGGATCCTCTTTGCCACGAACTCTTGCCCACCAGCTTTGCAGATCAGCTTGGAGAGTGCCACCACCGATCTGGCCTAATTTATACATTTTTCTCACACCGGAGAGCTTGATGGCTACTTCTCGGTTTTCGATATTTTTATCCATAAGTACTCTCCTTGTGTTAAACTGTATCCATAAAGGTCTTTTCTACTCGATTGAAGACCATAATGCCAAAGAGGGTGACCAAAATGGTAATCACCCAAGAAAGAACTACATAGGCAGGGACGATAGTACCCTGTCCCAAAACGGCATAGCGGAACATTTCTGTGGGAGCGGTTACGGGGTTGACTAAGAGAATGGTTCTAAATAGACCATCTCCCATTTGAGATAGGGGATAAATAATGGGAGTTAGATACATCCACAGGCTGACACCAAAACTTACGAGAACGGTCAGATCACGATATTTTGTGGTCATGCTGGAGATCAAAATGCCGATGCCAAGCCCCATCATACCCAGGTTGACAAGGCAGAGGGGGATGAGGAGCCAAGCTTCCCAATTAGGCTGTACTTCGCCCTTGATCATATAGTAGACTAAAACGACGAGGACTAAGATCATTTGAATGGCAAAGCGAATGACAGCAGATAGCACATTAGAAATAGGGGTTGTTAATCGTGGGAAGTAGACCTTTCCAAAGACACTGGCATTTCCCGTAAAGGTTTGCGCATTTGTAGTAATACAAGAAGCAAAGAAACTCCAAATGGCATTGCTGCAGAGATAGAACAGAACCTGAGGCAGACCGTCGGTGCTCATTCCGGCAATGCCACCGAAAACGAAGGTATAAATGATACTGGTCAAGATGGGGTTTATGAAGATCCACGCGGGACCAAGAACGGTCTGCTTGTAGGTCAGGACGAAGCTGCGTTTGGTGAAGAGCCAAATCAGGTCCTTGTATTGCCAGACTTCTTTCAGATTCAGCTCAAACCACTTCCGCTTGGAAGTAATATGGGTATGATATTTTGGAACTTGTATTTCATTTGCCATGAGGATTTCTCTCCTTAATGTCTCGGAGGGCTTCTTCAAATGTGACTTTGGGGAAGACCTCTAATTTTGTTTTTCTTGTGGCGTTATATACATTTACGCCGTACTTGTCCACAAATTTTTTTACATCCATAT
This sequence comes from Faecousia sp., assembly GCA_045601945.1. Classification (GTDB taxonomy): domain Bacteria; phylum Bacillota; class Clostridia; order Oscillospirales; family Oscillospiraceae; genus JAZOXB01. The sequence goes on from JAZSAO010000136.1 coordinate 6,347, forward strand.
AGGACCGGGTGGTATTTCCTAAGTCATGGACGACCTCGTTGGCAACATCTGTGTCGTAGCCTTCACAGAAATAATTCTTCACGCTGGGATCAATGATGACCTCGCCGTTTTCGGTAATGATCTTATCGAAATTATGATCCACACCTAAGTAATAGATGTGCCGATAGCCCATATGCATAGCGAGCTGGGTGCAAGCGATGGTAACCGTTCCACGCATATTGACTTGATCAGTGCAATCTAAGGAGAATCCATCGGGTTGATCCTTTTCTCGCAGATCATTGCGGAAAAAATAATGGGCATCCTTGACCTTAATATTATGATAGAACTTGTTTTGCAGGGGGATGAACTTGTGCTTTGTAGTAAGGGTTTCTACATCCTCTAAGGTGTCCCGAATCAGCACAGGGTCTGTGCTGACATAGTAAGTGGGCCGCCAGGGGGTTTGGGGGAAAATCTTAAACACACGATTCACAGCGAAGGTTGCGATCCCTGCCTCGTGGAGGGCGGTTAGATCTGTAGCAGACAGGCTGGGACCATTGCCAATGACGAAACAGCTTTCCCCTAAATGGGAGTTGTGTATTTTCTTCATGTAACGCCCGTGTTTCGTGTAACGGAAGTGCTTCAGCAGGAAGGTTTGGGTTCGGGCTTGGATGGATTTTAATGGGTGGATCATGATTTTCTCCTCTTAAAAAGGTTAGAGACACCGTGGACACATTTGCTAAGCCAAATAAAGGGAAGAGGTGCACCGATATATTGAGCGATCTTCCTGCAGGGAAGGTGGTAGGAGTGGTCGCAGTAGAAGGAATAGTACATCTTTAGGCGATCTTTGAGGGGCGTGCCAATAAACTCGGCTTTTTCACGGAGCCACAATCCGTGCCCTTGAGGACGCTCTAGGAAACGCTTATTTCCGGACATGGTTAGACCGTCGGGTTGATATTCATAGACCCAGATAATATCATCATAGATCCGTACCAAGTAGCCGTCGTGGGCCATACGGTTCCAAGTGACGGCGGGGGTGATGAAATTTTCACCTTCGATCTCAGGGTACTTGTATGCCTTTTGGATATCAGTGTAGAAGACCCAAGCACGCTCCCCATCGATGGGGCGATCGGTATACTCGGTGTAGCGTTCCAACAGGCTAGCATCCCGATAGGTCTCGGGCCAAGGGGTGTTGGGAGTTTCAGTGGGACTAGTTCCCAGATTTCCTACTACGCCGCAGAATTTCTTGTCCTTGGGAAGGGTTGACTCCCAAAGGGCGATTTTTTCCAAGGCATCGTCCAGAAGATAGTCATCACTGTCCACATTGAAGAATAACAGTCCTTCCGCACGATCGACGCCGTAGTTGATGGCGCGGCATTTACCACCGTTTTCTTTCTTGTAGTAGCGGATGGGGAAATCATTTCCCTCTTTCTGCCACTGTGCAATAACTGCATCCGTATGATCTGTGGAGCCGTCGTCTACGATGAGCCACTCAAAATCTCGGAATGTCTGTCGCTGCAAAGAACGATAGAGATTTTCGATAATATATGCACGATTATATGTGGGGGTAAAAACAGTGATTTTGCATTTATAGCTCATAATGTATGGCTCCTTGCTCTATGGGACTTTTGGATCAATCTCTTCGATAAATATCTCTGGTATAGACTTTCTGGGAACAGTCTTCCAGTTCGTCGGTAAAACGATTGGCAATGATCACAGAACACAGAGCCTTGAATTGGTCTATGTCGTGGATTACGCGATCGCCGAAGAAGGTATCATCTTTTAAGGTAGGTTCATAAATAACAACTTCCACGCCCCGTGCCTTAATGCGCTTCAAAACGCCCTGAATAGAGGATTGGCGGAAGTTATCTGATCCGGACTTCATAGTCAGGCGATATACACCGACAATGGGGTTCTCCCTAACAGAGGAGCGGTCGTAATAACCCGCTTTTTTCAGCACACGTTCTGCAACGAAATCTTTACGAGTGCGGTTAGAGTCTACGATTGCTCCGATAATATTTTCAGGAACGTCTTGGAAGTTGGCCAGAAGCTGTTTGGTGTCCTTAGGGAGGCAGTAGCCGCCGTAGCCGAAGGAGGGGTTATTATAATGCATTCCGATTCTGGGATCCAGACAAACGCCTTCGATGATTTGGGCAGTATTCAGTTCGCGGAGTTCTGCATAGGTATCCAGTTCATTGAAGAAGCTGACACGGAGAGCAAGATAAGTGTTGACAAAGAGCTTGACGGCCTCGGCCTCTGTGGAGTGGATGAACAGGGTGGGGATATCTTCCTTAATAGCACCCTGCTGTAAAAGTTCTGCAAAGGTATGAGCAGCAGCTTCCATTTCCGGATCGTTATCCGGCATACCCACGATGATACGAGAGGGATAGAGGTTATCATACAGAGCCCGTCCTTCGCGGAGGAATTCCGGGCTGAATAGGATTCGATTGGTTTTATAACGGCCGCGGAGGCCCTTGGTATAACCAACAGGAACGGTGGATTTTACAATGATCACGCAGTGATCGTTGAGAGAAAGCACTTGTTCAATGACAGACTCTACGGAGGAAGTGTCAAAATAGTTGGTTTCAGTATCATAATTTGTAGGGGTAGCTACTACCACAAAATCTGCATTTTTATAAGCCAGAGCGGCATCGGTAGTAGCAATCAGATTTAGGGGACGAGTAGCGAGATACTCAGAGATCTCAGCATCTACGATGGGAGATTTCTTAGCATTGATCAAGTCGACCTTTTCAGGAATGACATCGACAGCATATACTTCGTTATTTTGTGACAGAAGAATGGCGTTGGAAAGACCAACATAGCCGGTTCCTGCGATTGCGATTTTCATAGGGAATACTCCTTTTATTTACAATCATCCCAATAGGGCTGAATTTATAATCCGATTTTTAAATGATTGCGAAGGTTGCAGGTTATTCGAAAATTGAACTTGCTAAGAAAAAACCAGATGATATATATAAGGGATAGGCCACCACCGCGAATATCACTATAACGAATAGAACGAATGGTATTCTTCAGAATCGAAAGTGCTTGTTTTTCTTCACTTTCGTCTAAATGTAGCAAGGACATTTGTCCGTGGTAAAGGCAGGTAGACCAAAGATTGGTAGCAGCTTGAGGATGTAACGTGGGGAAATGGTTTTTGAGGTATTGTAAGCGCTCGATTTTCGCTTCTACGGCCTGCAACCGTCGGAGAGAATAGGAAATGTGCATAACAGATCCGGGTTGTTGCACATAAGCATAGAGTTTAGCGGGAGAATGCTTTAGAACTTTGGCATTTCCTAAAACCCGGTAGGTCCAAAACTCGTCATCAATCAGTTTTCTGACAGGAAATTGATGCCCTCCGACCACGTGACGGCGATAGAGTTTATTCCAGATCGTCTGGCGGAATATGGTGTCGTGAATATGGAGTAGCATTGCTTCCACAGCGGTATAGTTTGTAATATTTGAGGTTGTGGAAGGAATGTCGAAGCGAGCAGTGAGAGAATCAGTAAGGAGAAAGTCACATTCAACAATATCCGTGTCAGGTGTAAGCAGTTCCACTAAATGCTCGTACATTACAGGGGAAATATAGTCATCACTATCTACAAAGGTGATGATCTCTCCTGTAGCAATAGCGAGTCCGGCATTTCTGGCAGCGCCCGCACCGGCATTTGCTTGGTGGATAACACGAATGCGAGGATCTTTTTTTGCCCATATATCACACATTTCGGGGCAACGGTCAGGGGAACCGTCGTCTACCAAGATGATTTCTAAATTTTTGTATGTCTGATCTACAATGGATTGCACACAGCGATCCAAATAGGCTTCAACTTTATATATGGGGACAATGACGCTGATAAGATCCAAATAGGACACCGCCTTCTATTTTACTTCGTATTTCTTGTCGTTTCCGGTGATTTTATTATGGAGCCAATGGATAAACTGATAGGAATGAGGAAGGTATCCTGCCCATAGCCCCATTAGGAAAAGCTTTTTACTGCAAACGGGATTATTTTTTGCGGAGGAAACCAATGCACGGAGCTCCTTGCGAGATTTTTTGCGGTTAGGAATGATGAGCTCCGGATTATGTTTTGCAGACATTGTGGACAAATTGATAAGCATACGTAGAATGCGAGCATCAATATGATTTTTTAGAGTGGTATCTCCTATTGTATCACTGCGAATGAGATTGAGAACCCGGAGAGGATCCAATAGCTTGTGCTCGTTTATCTTACTTGTAGCTGCGGAGCCGGGACGGAGCATATAGTGATATGGGCAGAAATCTTCGAATACGGCCTTTTTGGAAGTTTGGAACAGATAGAAGTTCATGAGAAGATCTTCAAAGTTACGAATGCTTGAATCCATAAGCTGTTCTTCCAGCAGCTTTTTAAACAGAGAACGCTTATATAGCTTATTTACTAAAGCCGGTTCCACAAAATCTGCACGAATTAAGTCATTAAGGGCTGTTTCGTGATCTTGCTCTATCAATTGTCCAGTGTTATAGTAGTAATCAATTCTACTGGGAAATACCATTCGGTAACCGCAATGAGAAATATCTGCATGGTATTTTTTTGCGTTTTCCAGCAAGCAAGTGTACATTTGGGGTTCGATATAATCGTCACCGTCTACAAAACCGATCCACTCACCGGTTGCTTCTTGGACACCACCTAGTCGAGCACTGGTCACACCGCCGTTTTCTTTATGGATTGCCTTTACGCGAGAATCCATGGCAGCGTAGCGATTTATAACAGAAGCGGTATCGTCCTTAGAACCGTCATTTACGACAATCACTTCGATATTTGTGTGAGTCTGTGCAAGAATAGAATCTAAGCAGGGACCCAACTCATTGCAGATGTTGTAGGCGGGAATAATGATGGAAATTAAATCGCTACAAAAACAGTTATTCATTAGTCTACATATCCAATCTTCCCTGTAAGGGCTTCTTTTTGCTCCATGCGTTTTTCCATGGGAATATCTTGTCGGAGTGTATACTCCTCGCCATAGCGGGGGGCGTGTTTCATTCTTTCCTTTTCCTTTTCCAGATAGGCATCCAGTGTGGAGATCACACGAGCAGGGGAGCCTACGGCTACAGAATTGGAGGGAATATCATGGGTCACGGTGCTGTTGGCACCGATCACTACATTGTCTCCAATGGTAACGCCGGGAAGAACCACGGATTCGGCACCGATAAAGACGTTGTTACCGATCGTGACACGACCAATTTTTGTATAATTTAGGAATTGCTTAGTACTTGCATCGTGGCAGAGAATATGGACTCTGGGAGCCATAGTTACGTTGTCGCCAATCTCAATGAGCCAGCAATGACCGGGGTCGAGAATGACTCCGTTAAGCCGTTTGAAATTTTTGCCTACTTTCATACCCATAGAGACAAGTTTTTCGGTGGTAAACTCTCCGCGGAGCCGATATAGCAGTTCTTTGATAAAAGACATAATATACTCCTGATTATAAACCGATCAGCATTTTCTCTACGGCTTGGACGGTTTCTTTTGTACTGAAAGCCTTACCTCTAAGTGTGGCTTGCTCAGCATAGTGATTCAATAATTGAGGGTCATCTAACAATTGTTTGATTCCTACATAGAGGGCTTCTTCGGTGTTATCCGTGACGATGCCGTATTCGTTATGTTCTCCCAGCATTTCTTTCATGCCGGAGACTTCTACGGTGCAGACAGGGGTGCCTACAATGAGAGCCTCCGTTGCGGCGGTAGAGAAGCCTTCTGCATGGCTGGCGCAGACGAACAGGTCGCACTTTTCCACATACTTATAGGGGTTAGTTTGATAGCCCAACAGGGTTACAGTGTCAGACAAGCTGTTGTCGCGGATATAGGATTCGATCCACTGCTGCAGTTCGCCGATTCCAAGAATATACAGATGGGCATGACGATCCTCGGCTTTCAGGCGTTTCATAATGTGCAGAAGGCGATCATAGCCTTTGGACTCCTTCAGGGTACCTACTGCGATCATGTTCAAACCGGAGTTTGGACGGATTTCCGGCGCCGTCTCTGTAGACCGTGCCAGAATTTTGCCAGACTCTACGGTGTTGTACAGTACGCGGCATGGATTTTGGAACTGAAGCAGACCGCAGAAATCCTGCTTTACATATTCGGATACGCAGATGGTTTGGTGGAAACGATTATAGCATTGCCGGGCTTCTTTTTCACTTCGGAATGCTTTGCAGAGAGTTTTTAGATTGTTTTGCTGTACGTGGATCCAAGAGACAAGCTTGGTATTCTCATGTGGACAACCGCTGACGATACGGGCAGAGGGACCTTCCAAATAGGATACTTCAATGTCATAATGCTCTTTGATACACAGCTTGTGGAGCTGGCGGGGAGACAAAAGCTTCATAATGTGGCTGTTGCCGGGAACGGAATGCTTCCATACTGCCCGGAAACGGATGTGGGGAGCCAAAAACTGCTCGATCACACCGCCACCAAAGAGCGCGATGACGGAAATATCAAATTTGGTGGGATCCATGTTGTTGACCAGATTTACCAGCACCTTTTCGGCACCGCCTTGTCCAAGGTCACGGATCAAAAACAGAATTTTTATCATATAACTTAGCTCCTGGCCGATAAAGACTTAGAAAGCTTTTTGCGATGGAGGAATTTGTACACAAATCCCGGCATCATAGCGATTAGAAGGGGTTTGATGGCATACAGCCGATAACGGAAGGATAGGTTAAAGTCCCGAACGCATAGCATATTTACATAGTATTCGTTATAGCGATCCCGGAATTTCCGGCGGCTATATGCGGCACGACCTTCCCGACAGGAATAGAGAACATCGGTCAGGTTCTTTCCACGGTAGCCTGCTTTGTAGATTTTATACCACAGATGCCGATCTTCTACACGCATGAGGCGTTTGCCTTCGGAGTATCCACCCACCTGATCGAAAACAGATCTGCGAACCATGCTTCCGGCGTGGCTGAAGGGGGTGGTTGTAATAATATCACCGGGCTGGGGTTCAATGGGGTAGGTAATATGCCCCCAGACGCCGTTTTCATCAAAAAGCTCCAGAAAAACGCTGACCACAGCATATTCCGGATGCGCCTCCAAAAAGGTGACTTCTTTTTCAAAACGATTAGGAATGGAACGATCATCGCCGTCCATGCGGGCGATGTATTTGCCTCTTGCCACCTGCAGGCAGTGGTTCAGGGTGAAGTTTAGACCCATGTTCTTTTCGTTCTCAATGAGAACAACTTTGTCCGGATAACGGGAAGCATAGTCCTTGGCAACGGCTAAAGTGTGATCTGTAGAGCCGTCGTTACACAGGATGATTTCAAAGTCCTGATAGGTTTGTGCCAAGAGAGAATCCATGGCCTCTGCCAAGGTGTCTTGGCAGTTATAGATCCCCATGATCACGCTGATCATAGGTGTTTGGGTTTCGGTCATGCTGTTCCTCCCCTTACGAATACAATTTGGTGGTGAAGCAAGTTCTTACTGAAGGTATAGGAAATTTCTTTGTCATTTTCCTCCACGGAATGGAATCCGATTTCTTGCAGGGTACGACGCAGAAGGGTGTTTTTCTTGGTTTTCTGCACGGCAAAGTGGCCTATAGAGCAGTTTTCTGCAGAGAGTAGATGAGAAAACAAGGCGCTTTCCACATATTTACCTGCAACGCGGCAGGACATGGCAAACTCGGTGAAGATGAGTTGACCGTTTTCGATCTTATACTGTCCAAATCCCACAATACCGTACTCACCGAAGTCATCGCCGCAGGACAGGGCGAAGACCTTGTGGTCGGGACGAGATAGGACTTCTTCAAATTCTTCCGGTGTGTATTTTTTGCCGGACATATTCAGCTGATTGGTGCGAACCACCAGCTCGTAGCAGCGCAGCTTTTCTGCCTCCGTAGTGGGTACAAAAAGCTTTGCTTGCAGGTGACACTTTTTCAAAAACTCTATGGTATCTGTATTGTCGGAGTTGCGTAGCAGATTTCTTTGCTCTTCTGCTCGATACATTTGACGGCGGTTCTTGCTTTCTTCTGTAATGGGAACGGAAAATTCCGGCAGGGACAGAAGGGTACCTATCTCTGTAGCATCATAAACCCGAACCATAGGTAATGCAGAGCGAACCTGCTCCCGTTCAAATACGGAGTCATCTATAAGCGCTAAACTGTCAATGCCGATATTCAGACTCTTGGCAATTTCCTTCATGGAACCGCTCTTGGCATTCCAGTGGATTTGGGGATATAGGAAGTATTCGGCAATCCCAAGCTGTTCCAGAATGGGATAGGCATTGTCATAGTCATTCTTGCTGGCAACAGACTGGATAATACCACGGGCGTCCAGTGACTTGATCGTATCTAAAATGCCGGGTTTTAGCTTTAGGGAATTGGGATCATCGGTTTCAATGAGAATTCCGTCCCAAAGGGTACCGTCTAAGTCCCAGACAACGCACTTGACGGTTGCAGCGGGCTCATCGGAAGAAAGGAGTTCCCCTTGTACAAAATCGCACCAAAGGATATCCAATTCTGCATCCAAATCGTTTTCGGGATAGAGTTTAACCAGCAGATCTGCTTTGGAGCATTCCGGAGATAGGTTGGTGAGGGTTTGCAGGTTTTCTCCCGGTTGCAATGCAAGGGAGGTCTTATAAACAGGGGTGGTATCGTCATAAAGTTCCAAAACCAAACGGAAGGGAGCGGGATGATGGCTATAACCGTGGAATAGGAAGGCATCGGCGTGGTTATCCAGACCCTGCAGGCTGCGAAGCTTCCGTCGACGGAGGAATTCGATGGTGCGGATCCCATTCCAGCGGAGAGATAAAGGAAGCTTGCAATCTACAAGATTTTTTAGTCTCTTTCCCTGCTTTTCAGTCTTACGGAACAGTTTTTCGTAGTTTGATTCCGTAACCATGGCAGGGAAAATGATGGTCATCATATTGCCCCACTTGCGGAATTTGACCCGAACACCTTGGCCATTGCAGGCTTTCTCGTGGGAGAAGGTCAGAAGACCGTTCTCAAATCGTTTACAGCGACCATCACTGCGAGCCTCGTAATGGAGGCAGTTGCCAAAGCACAGGGGGGCGGCACATTCCAGACAATGCTCCTCCCACATGGTGGGACGGACGGCAGTGATGCGGAAGCGATCACGGATATGCAGTTGAAATTCCGGGATAGGCTTCTGTCCCGTGGGATCGGCATAGTAGAATTGATACATAGTAAATCCTCGTAAAAGAGTAAGATCGAAAGGTTATGCTAAAACTTCGGCTGTAAGTTCGCCCATATTCAGGCTTCGCATACCATAGGTCTTGCGGAGATCATCGTAATAAGAGAAAATTTCTTCTAACTGGCGGAGATGGTATTCTGTTTCTACCCCAATATTATGGGGATGCCACCATAGATGGAAGCATAGATCGTGTTTTGCAGCATAAAGCATCTGCTTTTTGATCCGTCGTAATTTGAGAGGCTCCAACAAACCGATAAACTTGGGCTTATACATACGGGAACCTACAATATTAACGATGCCGTCTTCATTCCGGGGAGTGAAGCAACTATGGCCGGTGAGAGGCAGATACACATCTATCAAGCGTAGTAGTCTCATAAGGGGACGGAATTTAACCTTCTCGTGGATCCAATCGTTTTCTTCGTCTCGATAAGAGGTGAAGCCCAATTCTCTGAGGACTTGGGTGTATGGAGTTTCCGATTGGTTTCGAGGCAAGACGACACTTTTGAGGTCATAGCCACGGTCTGCGGCGATGGCTTTGGCAGAGAGCATGTCCTGGCGGAACTGCTCCGTGGTTTGACCTTCTTCTCGACAGTAGTAGTGACAGAACGTGTGACTCCCTAACTCCTGCCCGGGTGTTTGAAGGATCAAATTGGGTAGACCCGGAGCGAAATATAAAGGATCGTCTTCTTTTAAAGTGTGGAGGAAGGGGTAGGGGGAAAGCTTTTCGGAAATATAGGACGGACGATTGACAGGCAGGTAAGGGGATAAATCTTGTGGTCCTTTGGCGAAAAGCATACCCACCGTTGCCCATGTGGCATGAATGCCGAAACGTTGGAATAACTCCAACATCTTGGGAATGCCTTCTCGTCCGCCTAAAATATGGGGGGCATATTGATTTAACGCAATGCAATCATGCATGCCCCAGAATAATTCGAAATCTAAGGATACAATTAAGGTGCCGGCCATAGGCGTTCCTCCACTTACATCACTTACATATAGGAATAAATATAGAATAATAAATAGAAGCCGACGGTGCAAACAGTGACCATGGCGCGGGATTCTTTCTTGAAGAAATGGCGGATCTCCCATGGAAGCAAAATATAATTATAAAGGCTACAATAAACAGGGAGTCGACCAATGAAGATACCGCTGGTAAACATGGAGATCACGTAGATTCCCGTGGAAATAACGGACATATTTACACACAAATGAATGAGGTTGTTATCTACATCTCTTAGCTTCCATTTCCAGACAAACGCAAGGACTGTCGGAACAGAGTAGACCAAGACGCGCAGGAAATTAGTGCCGTCGTCTTGACCTGTAGTCCAGTCGGAAACAACATTCTTATACTGGGTATCCTGAAGGGAATTGTCCAAAAAACCGGTAAACTCATCGATAAATGCAACGGCAACTAAGGCACCCAGTGCGACTAATAGGGTTTTCGCATTCCATGCCTTTCCTTGTACAATAAAAATGACCGGAATCATCAAAAGAGCACTCTGGTGGAATCTGGAAGCAAGCAAAATAATCAAAATAGAGGGAATATATTTCTTTTCCAGAATGAGGGGGAGCGCGGTAAAAGTAATGGCGACAGCCAGAAATTGCCGCGTGCCGTTAAACATCCAACCGGTATAGTCGGTGGAAGCAACGAACAGGAAAATGCTGAGCCACACATTTCTGGAGTACTTGCGATATATGAATCCGATACACAGAAGCTGAATGGCACCGACAATGGCAAAGTAAGTGCGGGGATTCGTTGAGATCAGGGACTTGATCAATGCACCGAGACCGTAAAACCATGGATCTTTCGGCTGGGAATCCATGTAGGCACGGATACCACCCAGGGAGGCGGGGGCACGATTGAATTCGTCATAGTAGAACCCGGTATCGCCAAAACCTAAACTACGGTTGGCACACCAGTAGATCAGTGGGATCAGGAAAAGAAGTGTTGCGGGAACAGACCATCTTTCTCGTTTGTTTCCCAGAACCTTGATGTGTCTCCGGGTGCTTAATTTCGAGATAAGGAGACCGCCGATAAGCACCCATAATATGAACTTGACATATGTAAACTCTATGGGCATAGGCAACTCCTAAAACATAGAAATGAGAGATTATAATCTCCAATACAGATAATCTTTGGCAAGATATTCCTTTTTATCTAAAATACCCTTTAGGTCTAAAAGAACCTTTCGTGCATTGAGTCGATACAGCTTGTCCATATCTTTGGAGGTTAGACTGCGGAATTGGTTGTGCGCTACAGCTAAAACTACGGCATCAAGTTCAGACAGACTCTCCATGGAGACAAATTTCATACCATAGAGACGCTCGGCTTCCGCAACATCGGCTTCCGGATCGGAAACAATGGGGGTGATACCGTATTCCTGCAGTTCCCGATAAATATCGATGACCTTAGTGTTTCGAGTATCGGGGCAGTTTTCTTTAAAGGTGAAGCCTAAAATGGCGACCTTGGCGGATTTAACGGGAACATCTGCTTGGATCAGTTTTTTTACAAGAGTTTCGGCGCAGTATTTTCCCATGTCGTTGTTGATCCGACGACCGGCAGAGATGATCTGGCTGCGGTAGCCCAACTGAGCGGCCTTATAAGTGAGATAGTAGGGATCTACGCCGATGCAGTGACCACCAACCAAACCGGGCTGGAATTTTAGGAAATTCCACTTAGTGCCTGCGGCTTCTAAAACAGCCTTAGTGTCGATTCCCATTTTGTTAAAGATAATGGACAGTTCGTTCATGAAGGCAATATTGACGTCGCGCTGACTGTTTTCGATAACCTTGGCAGCTTCAGCTACCTTAATGCTTTCGGCGCGGTGCACACCGGCTTCTACTACTAATTCATAAACCTTTGCCACCTCGTCTAAGGTTTCCTCATCCATGCCGGAGACGATCTTGACGATGGTTTCCAGACGATGTACCTTATCACCGGGATTGATCCGCTCCGGGGAGTAACCGACTTTAAAATCAACGCCATACTTTAAACCGGATTCTGCTTCCAATATAGGGACACAGACTTCTTCGGTAACACCGGGATAGACCGTGGATTCAAAAACGATGATGCTGCCTTTTGGCATATTACGACCAACGATCTTGCTAGCACCTTCTACAGGTGTGAGATCCGGAGTGTGATCTCCGTTAACCGGGGTAGGAACAGCGATAATAAAGAACTTGGCCTCCTGCAGACGTGATTCATCAGCAGTGAAATCGACAGAGCAGGCGGCGATGGCTTCATTTCCGACTTCGTTAGTGGGGTCTATGCCACTGCGGTAGAGATCGATCTTAGCCTTGTTCAAATCAAAGCCGATGACATCAATTTTACGGGAGAATGCAACAGCAATGGGCATTCCTACATACCCAAGGCCAACAAGGGCTAATTTTTCTTTGCGAGAAATTAAATGGTTATAAAGATCCATGTAAAAATAAACCTCCAGAGAGAAAATCAGATTCGAAATTGGTATGATAGGGGATGCTTAAGACAACCGGAGAGCTTGAATGGTTTGGGCAATGATGTCCTCTTTTCGGTATTCCTTTTCCATTTTTTGTCGTCCGCGGAGTCCCATGGCTTCACATTGGCTGGGAGAGAGGGAAAGAAATTCTTTAATTCCGTTATACAGGCTATCTGTGTCACGGGGCTTGATTAGAAGGCCGCTGAGTTTCGGATCTACAGCCTCACGGCAACCGGGGATATCGCTGGTGATTACAGGGCGACCGGTGGCGGCAGCCTCCAACAGGACATTGCTCATCCCTTCGTGATAGCTGGGGAGAACAACGCAATTTGATGCCTGATAGTAGGGTAGGGGATTGACCTGAAAACCGTGAAATGTTGCTACACCTTTTGCGACCAGAGCATCTACACGTTCCTTGTAGCCATCTTCGAAAAAGCCCACCAGATCTAAGTGGAAGGGGATCTCTTCTTGATAGAGACGTTCTACTGCAGCGAACAACTCGTCCATTCCCTTTTCTTTCATTATGCGACCCAGATATAGAAGATGGGGGATGCTGTTAGAAGGATAAGGGGTGAGAGGATAGGCGTCTAAATTGATTCCGGCTCCGTGAAGAATGATCTGCTGATCGTGAGCAAGGATCTTCCGACGACGGAATTCAGCTGCATTTTCCTCGTTTTCGAAGAAAACACCCTTTACACCACGGAAAGCATATTTGTACAGCATGGTTGCCATGAGAGCAATGCCCTTCTTTTGGAAGGCAGTTCCTAATCCTTGCACATTGGCGTAGTAAGGAA
>JAZSAO010000137.1:0-5211 GCA_045601945.1 Faecousia sp.
GTTGAGTTTTTTATAATATTTCGGACGAACCATATCTTGGAATTCATCTGCAATGGATCCATCCTCCAACATTCTGTCTGCACCGATTTGAATGATCTCTCCGTGGATCTCCACAGGAAGCACCCTCCTCGCAGCATAGGATCCGGGCCAAGGCTGATTCCACTCCATGTCCAAAACAATATATTGCATAGGGCATCCCTCGTTTTCGTTTAATTTTCACCTCTATCATATCACAGATCTATAGTGATAGCAACCTTGTTTTTCACTTTATGCGAATTTCTAATAAAAGGATCAAATCCTTTTATTGCCAAGAGACAGTATTATAAGTGCAAAATCAGATTTACAAATATGCATAATACCACCCCCACACCTGTTGGCAAAGCCCATGCCAAAAAAGTGTGGAAAACACTCTTCGTTTCCCTATATATTGTCCACAGAGTCGTGGTACATGGCCAATGGAACAGCATAAATATCATGGTGCAAAGGCTCTGCCCTACGGAAAAATCAAAATCTGAAAGTATGTGCTCTGTTGCTCCCCATCCCCCTCCACCAAGGATCATAAGTGCTATGGGAATGACCATTTCATTCGCAGGGCTCCCCAAAATAAAAGCCAAAAGCATGGTACTTCCGATCCCTAAAACAGCGCCGGGCATTTCCAACATTCCCACAAGTCGGAGCAATAAGTTCTCTTCTCCTACGGAAATTTCTTGCAAAACCCACAAAAGTATACCCATAGGCGCCGCCACCGCAACAGCACGACCTACAATCAACAGGCATCTGTCTAAAAACGATCTTAAAAGAACTTGCCCTATCTTAGGTCTGCGATAGGGAGGCAATTCCATAATAAACAGTGTTTTTTCTCCTTTTAAAACTCTCCTATGGAGGAAACGAGACACCGCCATTGTCATAAGAACGGACAAACCCAACACCATGGTTAATCCAATTGCCTGTAAAAAAGCCGATTGCTTACCGATGACCAATCCTATCAGAAGAATCAGTGTCGGAAAACGGCCGTTACAGGGAATAAACGCATTGGTCAAGATTCCTATAAGTCGTTCACGGGGAGATTCCATGATCCTACAGCCCGTAACTCCAACTGCATTGCATCCAAATCCCATAGACATCGTCAGTGCCTGTTTACCGCAGGCTCCGCAGCGGCGAAAGCCCTCATCCAACAGGAAAACCACACGGGGCAAATATCCAAAATCCTCTAACAATGTAAAGAACGGAAAAAATATGGCCATAGGTGGGAGCATGACGGAAATGACCCGTGTAACCGGCTCATAGAGGCCATCTGCAACAATTCCGGATAACCATGCAGGCACACCGTCTAAAGCATAACGCAGTCCTTTCCCAAAAGCCGAGAACATCCACTGTAACATCCGCGATGGATAATTCGCCCCCTTAATCGTTAGCCATAGAATTAACAGCAGGAGGGCCATCAAGCATGGATACGCCCATAGAGAATGAATCAAAACCCCATCCAATCGTTCTGTCAGAGTTGCCCCCGACTTCTCCCGGTGGCACACATCATTGGACAGTTTTTCTGCATAGGATATCGCATCACCGACATCCATCCTCTTCAGCGGATCGTAAGGAAGAAAGCCTTCGGTTAAAAGGCGAAGCTTTTCTTTCACAATTTGCAAACTCTGTTTTTCCTTGCCGCAAATCCCTATGACCGGAACGCCTAATGATGAAGATAGTCCGGCAATATCCACTGTCAGCCCCATCAGCCGTGCCTCATCCATAAGGTTTACCGCAACCAAAACCCGCGGAAAGAGAGGAATCACCTGTAATGCAAGAAGCAAACTGCGTTGTAAACAAGTTGCATCGCAAACGATCAAAATCCCGTCGGCAGCCCCGGATTGAATGAATTCCCCCGCAATTTCCTCCTCCGAGGATATTCCCTCCAAGGAATAGGTTCCGGGAAGGTCAACCAATTCATATTCTTTTCCCTTGTATATATATTGTCCTACAGCAAGATCAACTGTTTTGCCGGGCCAATTCCCCGTATGTTGCTTTAACCCTGTGAGAGCGTTAAAGAGGGTGCTTTTGCCAACATTCGGATTCCCAACAAGGGCAATCAGGCTCATACTCTCACCACCCGAATCCGTCTACAGTCCTCTCTTCGGAGCGCAACGATCGTTCCGCCCACACGAAACAGCATTGGACTGCCCAAAGGCGCCGCTCCCAATGATCGGAGTTTCGTTCCCTCAATCATTCCAAATTGACGCATACGAAAAGCCAGAAGTTCCTCCCCAAAAGGAGCCGTAATAACCCCTTCTTCCCCCTTGTTTAATTCACTGAGCATAGATTTCATCAAAAAATCCCTCCTACGCTTTTCATCCTATGCCAAAATACGCAATAGCGTTCAACATTTCCAAGTTACACTCACAAGACAGCTTGCAGGATCGCTAAACCCAATAAAATGCCGAGTCATCTGCCAAGGGCAGATGACTCGGTGTAAATATAAATATGAGGTTTAAAGTTCAATACTTGCAGATGAAGTACTTTTTTCCGAGAGCAGAAGAAAGTCTGCTTCGGATCTCCAAAGCGCCCTCTGCCGCGATCGTAGATTTATCAACAATATACGCTTGATTCCTCGTCTGGAAAAGGAAAAAGTATCGAGATGTTTCATAGACCTTTACGAGCATACTGTACTCCATAGTGGATTGTCCGCTATATCCGTTTAAAGACGATGAAATAGAAAAACGATCAGAATGGAAAATATAATGGTTTTCTGTTTCCTTCATATTTTTCATATTACGGAAACTAATTCGGGGCAAAAGAAAATAAAGATAAAATTCAAAAACGCAAAGAAAAATCATCACATACCAACACTGTTGCAACACATGGTCACCGAATCTATAAACAAAGAAAAGATGTACAGAAGTAACAATGAGAAAACAAGCGGCAAAAAACAACAGCCGTCCTAAAGGCTTTCTTCTTTTAAAGATAGAAACTTGATTCAGTGCACGCACTGCATTAAAATCATATTTACAGGATCCATGAATCTCCATTTATCATCACCTCAAGACAAGTATATCATCTACTGATATAGAATGCAATAAAAATATTATTCGTCGTCCTTAATTTTTGAGATCTTCGGCAATTCCCAATGATATCGAGCAGCCAGCAGACGAATCGCAACTACAAGCAGTAAAGCAATAAAAGAACCCAAGTTCCCATATGGAGTATAAGTAAGGATCAGGTAAAACAAAATACTCCCACTCAAAGAAGCAACAGCATATACATGCTTGGTAAATACATAAGGTTTTACGTTCACAAGCATATCCCGAATCACTCCCCCACCGCAACCTGTAAGACAGCCCATGAGAACACAGAGAACAAACCGGTCTCCGAATCCCGTATCACAGGCAAGCTGCACTCCTGCTACAGAGAACGCACCCAATCCTAAGGAGTCAAAAAGAAGATTGAGTTTTACGATCTTATGACGAATGGAAGAAAATCGACCGACATGGCAAGCCACAAAAATAAATACCAATAAGGCAGTTATAACAGAAACCAGAAGAATCTCCGTTCGAAAGAAAATCAACGGAGGGATATTTCCCAGAATCAGATCTCGGATGATCCCACCGCCGACAGCAGTAATGGTCCCAACCATAAGCACTCCAAAAAGGTCCAATCCATGACCGATTGCAATCAAAGAGCCGGATATGGCAAAAGAGATTGTACCAATCCAATCTAACGCAGTCAAGATCCATGATGAAAGCATAAAATCACCTCTTACATCAAGATATCATATGTTGCAAAACTTTGCAATCATAAATAATTTCTGTAACACAATTTCATAATTCCATATTCATTTGTTACCGAAAAGCGCTACAGGCCACGTCCCGTGGCACCGCCGTACCCGTACAATGTAATGCAAAAGGCAAAATGGTTCGTTCCTCTCGTGGGGCTGTCTCATTAAAAATGGGGCAGCCCCACAAACCCGTACGGATCTGTGTAGATAAATTTGACACAAAACGAGAAAAGTAGTATAATCAATGTATTATAAAGATATAAACATACACAAGGTGTGGTTGTATGACAGAAAAAGAACGCCGGTTCATTGGCAGATTGTATTCCGAAAATGCTGAAAAGCTGTTTATCTATGCATTTTCTTGCGTGAAGGACCGGCATATAGCAGAGGATCTTGTAATTGAAACCTTTATCGGTGCCTCTAAGAAAGTTTCCTGGCTCATCTCTCACCCAAATCCCGGCGGCTGGCTCAGAGAAGCCCTGAAATTTGAGATAAAAAAGCACTTAAGAGCAATGGCCCGTACTCCGCATATGGTTTCCTATGACACAGTAACCGAGCATTACACACCGCAGTTAGCAGACTATGACGATCAGGGAGAAAGTCTGCTAAACAAAAGCGGCTTAACGGAAATGGAACAAGAACAATGCCGTATGTATTTCATAGAGGATCTCTCTCATAACCGGGTATCCGAAAAACTGGGGATCACCGTATCCGCCAGTCAAAAACGCCGAGAACGCCTGCGAAAGAAGCTGAAAAGAAGATGGGAAAAGTTTTTTTGATCATTACAAGAAAAATTTTAAATAATTTAAAAAAAAGATGTCATATTTCCTATCGTTTTTGCAGTATATAAGTGAGGAGGTAATAAATATGGCTGAATGCGATCGCCATCGCTTTTCCGGCTTGGAACTTCTGCCCACTCCTATGCTGGAAAAAATCATAGAACAAGACTTCAAGCAAGAGGCAGACTATGATCCGGAACTGATCGATTATGTTTTGGCATTGATGCTCCAACGGGCAAAGAACGAAGATCCCCATAGCATTCCCGACGTGCAGTCTTCATGGAACAAGCTACAGCAACGATTAGGCAGCGAGGTAGAATTAGGATCCCTGCCTTTCAGCACCATCCCCACAGAGAAAAGCAGAAAAACGACACGGACCGGACCGTTCCTTCGCTATGTAGCCGTTGTGGCTGCTTGTATTGCCCTTATATTCGGTGCTATGATCACTGCCCAAGCCATGGGCGTAGATGTGTTCGGTGTGCTTGCCCAATGGACCGACAGCACCTTCCGTTTTGATTCAAATCAAGAGCCGAATGAGAATATTAATATTTCAGAAGGTATATCCCCCGTAGACGACGAATTGCAGAAAGCTCTTTCGGATACAGGAATCCACTTTGCTTCCGTCCCTACATGGATTCCCGAGGGATACTCCTTATCCTTTGTCGA
>JAZSAO010000138.1:0-11025 GCA_045601945.1 Faecousia sp.
AAGACACTGAAAAATGCTTGGGCCTTCGTCGCCTCAGTCATAGGGGATATTACCGGAGAGAGACCCACCGTCAGATTAAAGCCGGTGGTAAAGAAGGATCGTCCCTTCCTGCAGCCGGAGCAGATCGACACCTTTCTGGATGCCATACATGACCGGAGCATCGAGATCCCTGCGCTCTTGGCTCTAAGCAGCCTCCGCAGGTCCGAGATCTTAGACCTGCAATGGAAGGATGTGGATCTGAAGGCCCAGATCATCCATGTCCGAGGAGCCGCAGTCTACGACGAAAACTGGAAGCTGGTCCACAAGGCAGAGAACAAGAACCGTGCTTCCCGTCGAGATGTACCCATGATCGCACCGCTCCACGCTGCCCTCTCTAAGATTCCACAATCGGAAGGCTATGTCGTGACCCTAAACCCAAGCTATATCTACGAGGGCATTAACCGAGTCTGCGAAGAAAACGGGCTCCCCAAGGTAGGAATCCACGGCCTGCGTCACAGCTTCGCCAGCCTTGCCTACCACTTAGAGATCCCGGAGAAGATCGCCATGAAGACCGGCGGATGGGCAAACGCCGCCACCATGCACGAGATCTATACCCACTTATCCGATGCAGATATCCGGAAGCACTCCACCGCCTTCACCGAATTTTTCACCAAAAAGCCAAGCCCCACAGAATAACTGTAACAGTTCACATTCTATTGCAATTTTCATTACAATTCCCATTCTGTAAATCTTGTAACGCTCCCTGAAAATCCGCTCACCATTCCAGAAAACAAAAATACACATAGCCCCAAAACCATTGCAAATAAAAGAAAAAGCCTGCAACCATTGAGATTGCAGGCTTCTTTCATTTGGTGACCCGTACGGGACTCGAACCCATGTTTCCGCCGTGAAAGGGCGGTGTCTTAACCTCTTGACCAACGGGCCTGGTAGCGGCAATCTGACTCGAACAGATGACACTCCGGGTATGAACCGAATGCTCTACCAACTGAGCTATGCCGCCATTGGAACTGTCCCTGTCGAAACAGCATGATGAGTATACACCATAATTCGCATTTTGTCAAGAGTTTTTTTCACTTTTTTATGTTTTTTAAAAAATTTTTTTAAATCTCGTTTTGATGCCTTAATTAGAGATGTTTTCTGTTTTCAAAGCATAAATCGTTCCATCAATTTGGCCTACTACAACATCCATGGTACAAGCGAAGGTTCCCTCCCCATAGAGGGTACATCCTACTCGAACTCGGTACAGGGTTGCAATGGGATCTGTAATGCCATGCTTCTCCTGCAATTCCTTTGCCAGTTCACCTGCTTCCAGTTCCTCGTACTCGACGATCTTTGTATCACACCGTTCCACATTCTCATAGTTTAAGGGGTACAGAACTCCATGCATTTGGGGATGCACATAATCTCCCAATGCATCTTCATCATCCATGACCAGAGCCCGAACAAAGGCCTCTGCAGTCTGCGTAAAATGCTCTTCATTCGTGGTATTTTGCATCGTTCCCATGAAGATCCCTATAGCAGCCACTATAAGAATCAGGGCAATAATCCACGGAAGGATTCTCTTCTTTTTCTTTTTCCGGGCTTTCTTCTGCCGTTTCTTCAGATCCTTTTCTGCAAGACTCAGACTCTTTGTTGTATGATTATAGACCTTGGATCTGGGGATCTTTTTCCCAGGCTTTGGAGAGGGAGTCTTTTTTGTTGTAGCAGAGGCGGTCTTTTGAGTCTTTGTCTGTGGTTTGGGGGCAGAAGACGCCGTTTTGCTCCTCCCTGTCCGGCTTTGGGTGGTAGAAGGTCTCTCACTCTTTCCGGCAGACGTTCTTTCTTGAGATGTCCGTCTCCGATCCGCAGACCGATTTCCGGTGGCAGAGGAAGGATTGCCGCGAGAGGTGCCATTGCTTCTGCCGGTAGAACTGTTCCGCTGATTGGGAGTAGTCCCTCTTCCTTTAGAAGAACGTGTTTGTTCTCTTCTCATAGTCGGCTGTTCTTCTTGTGCCGACCGACGCATGGTTTTTTGATAATCGGCAGTCAGGATATCCTGCTCCCAAAGATCCTCCCGTGGCTTTGGTTTCACAGTCTCCGGTTCTACAAACCCCTGAGGTCTGAAATAATCCGTTAGCGCAAGGGTCGCCTTACAATTGACACAGATTTTTGCTCCATATTCGTTTCCCCATCCGCAATTTCCACAATTCATAAAAACACCCCTTTCGCCCCATTGATTTCTTGAAATTTCATTATATCAATTTTTTCAACTGTTGTCAACGAAGTTCGACCCTTCTCTGTGAAAAAAACCAAAACACCACTTCCCCGTTCTCCCCTATTTAAAAACCGATCGGCTCAGAATCGAGTCGATCGGTTTAAGGTTTTTATTGGGGGAGTTCCCGATACATAGCAGAGGCATCATCTTTCCGAACAGCTTCTGCCACCGCAAGAACCTCTACAGCCAGCGTGCGACTACCGAAGGCAATACGGATCACATCGCCTACCTTTACATCGTAGGAAGCCTTTGCAGGACGGTCGTTCACTGTAACTCTGGCATTGTCACAGGCTTCATTGGCTACCGTGCGGCGCTTAATGAGACGGGACACCTTTAAATACTTATCTAAACGCATAAAGCACACTTCCTTTCACAAACTATGACAAAGGCCTGCCGGAAGAAGCCATTCTCCTTCGGCAGGCCTTTTCGCCTTCTTACTTTGCTACAGCGTTCTTCAGAGCAGTACCTGCCTTGAAGGTGGGAACGGTGGTAGCGGGGATCTCAATGGTTTCCTTGGTCTTGGGGTTACGGCCAATGCGAGCTTCACGGGTCTTGGTCTCGAAGGAGCCAAAGCCAACCAGAGTAACCTTTTCGCCCTTAGCAAGAGCCTCGGTCAGGGTCTCTACAACAGCGGACAGAGCCTTCTCAGCGTCCTTCTTGGTCATGCCGGACTTCTCGGCGATAGCGGTGATGAGTTCGATCTTGTTCATTTGAATACCTCTTTCTGATGATTTTAATTTGTTCTTTTATTCGCTAATAGAATTTATCATAAACTTCCTTTTTTCGCAAGTCAAAAAATGGAAATTATTGCTTTATTTTAAGAATTTTTGCAATTTTCTCTCCCTTGGGTAGCAGGAGGCAGTCACTGTATGTCACAGGCTTTATAATAATGACAAGTAACAGATAAACGATCACAGCAACTCCGATGGCGCCTACACAGCACAGTGCAAAGCTGTTCCGCCAGCCCATGAGGAGTTCGTATACGAAATAAGTGACCACACCCATAACAAGGGCCGCAACCATGCTCCGCCACATAGAGGGCAGGATCTTGGGAGGATCCTTCAGAACACGCTTCATTGCAATCAGGTTTAGCGTCATGATTACCAAGAAGCATACGAACGTGCCAATAGGAGCACCCAGAATACCGATGTTAGGATTACCAACAAGAATGTAGTTGACCCCAACCTTCAGGAGACCACCGATCAGTGTATTGATCACAGGGATCACCATATGATTGTGTGCCTGCATAATGGCAGTTGTCATAGTCGTGACGCTGTTGACAATGATGGTGGGAGCCAAGAAAGCAAGGAGCAGAGCAGCGATCTTGAGTCTTTCCCCTTCATGTCCCCCAAGGAGGGCCATAATAGGCTCCGCCAATACCAGCATACCAACTGCGCAAGGTGCGGCAATAAGACTCATAACGCGGAGAGAAGAATTCTGCACTTCCTTCACACCTACATAGTCCTTCTTGGTCAGGTTTGCAGTAATGGCAGGAATGATTGCAGCCGTAATGCAGGGAATAAAGGCTGTAGGGAAGTTGAATATTGTCTGGCAGAAGCTATAGATGCCCTTGCCGATCTCTGCCGCATCCTGCGCGAGAGACTGATCGGACGAGGGATTCATCCGGGCAATATCCATAAGTTTGTTCATGATCACACCATCTCCCTCAGCGGCGCTGAGAAGGCGGCGGACAACAGTCATGCTGTCCAGAAGGTTGATCAATTGCAAGCCCGCTGCACCGATGGTAATCGGAACCGCGATGGCAAAAAGTCGCTTGGCTGTGTTTCTGTAGGAATCAGCCGTACCGCCCATAGCGGAGACTTCCTTCCGATTCTTCCCATGGGAGATCAGAACATAGAGGGCAGACAAACCTGCGCCAATGCTGATACCGGCAATGGTAGCACCGGAGGAGTAGGCTTCGCTTCCGCTCCAATTCATAACAAGATAAGCGAGGCTGAGACCCAAGAACAACTTACCTGCAGCCTCAATGATCTGGCTGAACGCTGTGGGGCGCATATCGCCTTGCCCTTGGAAATACCCACGACCTGCGGAAGCAAAGCAAATAAAGAATACCGCAGGGCCAAGGGCAAAAATAGAATAAGAAGCCTTAGGGGTCTTCATCATATTTGCCAAGGCGCCGGGGAAGAGCATCATCGCACCGGTACCCAGCAACCCAATGGACATATAGGCGATCAGTGCGGTTTTAAAGATCCGCTGCATTTGTTTGCCGTTTCCCAAAGTATGGGCTTCGGACACCATGCGGCTCATAGCCACAGGAAGTCCGGTGGTGGAAATAACCAGTAGAACAGTATAAATATCATAGGCCGCCGTGAAATAGGTAAAGCCCTGATCCCCGATGATCGCATTGAGGGGGATCTTGTAGAACATACCAATGATCTTAACGATAATGGTAGACAGAGACAAGATCGCCGCTCCTGTTAAAAAATTCTGTTTTTTATTCAAACTACACCCATCCTCCTTACTTCTCGTCACTAAACATGGTGGGCATAACGTGGTCTGCCAATTCCCGAACGACGGCTTCCAGATCGATGGTGGGGTACTTGCCGGCGGCATAGAGGATCTTGCCCCGAACCATGGTCATGACCACATCGTGACCGCTGACACAGTAAGCCAGATGGCTCATGACATTATGGCAGGGCATGAGATGGGGCTGGGTGAAGTCCAGCATAATCAGGTCTGCATCCATGCCCACCTTGATCATGCCGCATTCTTGCTCACGGTGCTGGGCTCTGGCACCGCAGACCGTAGCCATCATAAGGACAGCCGGTGCAGGGAGTGCGGTGGGATCTAAACTCTTACCCTTCGCCATGAGGGTGGCGGCCTTGATCTCTTCGAACATATCCAGATTGTTGTTGGAAGCGTTGGAGTCTGTACCCAGAGCCACGTTCATGCCGGACTTGATCATGGCAGTCACATCGGCACAACCGGAGGCTAATTTCAGGTTGGAAACGGGGCAATGTACCGCAGATGCCTTCCGCTTAGCAAGGATCTTCATATCTTCCGGCTCCAGCCATACACAGTGGGCGGCAATGGCAGGGGCATGGAATACGTTGTGGCAATCAAAGACCTGGGCAGGAGTCAGGCCGTGGCGTTCCTTGCATTCCTCGTGTTCCTTCTTGGTCTCGGACAGATGAACGTGCATACCCAGACCTTCGTTAATGGCATATTCGCTGACAGCGTCCCATACCTCATGGTGGGAGGTGTACTCTCCGTGGATGGATGCCTCGACCTTAATACGTCCGTTATCGTAATTGTGCCACTTGTCTACCAGTTCTACCATCTCTTGGCAACGGGTATCCTTTTCAAAGTCAAAGTCCTCCCCAAAGTGGGTAATAGCACGGGAGATATTGGCCTTAATGCCGGATTCTGCCACAGCCTGTGCGATCTCATCGCAGAAATAGTACATCTCGGAAACAGAAGTCGTGCCGAATCGGAGACACTCTGCAATAGACAGGAGAGTTGCCGCCTTTACACTGCGACCGTCCAGACGATCTTCTCTGGGGAAGATGTAATCGTTGAGCCAAGTCTGGAGATCCACATCGTCTGCATAGCCACGCAAAGGAGCCATAGGCAGGTGGGTGTGGCAGTTGATCAAACCGGGCATGAGAACCATGCCTTCTCCGTTAATGATTTCTTTGGGCTGCTCTTCGGGAGCCTTTTTGGACACATAGCTGATTTTGCCATCTGTCACGCCTACAAAGGCAGAAAACAGGACTCGCAGTTCCTCATCCATGGTGACCACTGTTACGTTAGAAAATAAAGTATCCATAAACCTTCATCCTTCCATCAGTGCAAATGCCTGTGTTTTTTGTTCTAAAATATCATCGATCCGTTCTATGTATTCCTTGGGGAATTTGGGATTGTGGAACCGTTCCAGCTTCCCACCGGGGAGGTTGATCTTGGTCATAGCTCCCCCACCTAAGGATATGATGGAATGGATCTCCTCCATCATGTAAATATTATACAGTCCTTCCAGCCCCGGCTTACACCAGCCTACGTTCTCGAAGCTGCCGGACATATATTTCTGTCTATATAAATAATAGGGCTTGTAGCCGGCCTCACGGAGGAGAACCTCCCCTTCTGCCAGCATCTGCCGCACAGTCTGCTCTTCCGGCAATCCCAGACGGGCAAAGAATAAATCCGCACCCTTTTTCATCGCAAGGGTATGAATGGTAATATTCCCCGGATCCAAAGCCAGAACCTGGTCCAGAGTCTCCCGGAAGCTTTCCCTTGTTTCTCCGGGAAGGCCTGCAATGAGATCCATGTTGATCCCCTCGAAGCCGGCTTCCTTTGCCTGGTGGAATGCCTCCACCGTCCGGGCAGCAGTATGGCGACGGCCGATGGCTTCTAAGATCTTGTCGTTCATGGTCTGGGGATTAATGCTCATACGCTCACAACCCATGGAACGGATGGTGCGGAGTTTGGGCAGATCCAAAGTATCCGGTCTACCACCCTCTACCGTATATTCTATCAGATCACTCAGGTCGAAATGACTCTCAATGGCTTTCATCAAGCGGATCATTTGGGGCGTAGACAGTGTCGTCGGAGTCCCTCCACCAATATACAAGGTGCGAACGGTCTTTCCGGATTCCTTCAGCAGTTTTCCTACATGGGCGATTTCTTTCTCTAAGGCATCTAAAAAGTCCGGTAGCAGTTTCCCTGCGTGCTCGATCCCTGCGCTAACAAAGCTGCAATAGGCGCACCGTGTGGGGCAGAAGGGTATGCCGATGTACAGAGAAATATCATTGGGGCGAAGCTGTTTCACAGCTTCTACCGTTGCGACAGAGGCCTCTAAGCACAGCTTCCGACGGTCGGGAGATACATGGTATCGGTCCCGAAGAAGTTTGTCTGCCCCTGTCATAGTGCCACCTTCCAAAAGATGCTTGCTGGTCAGTTTTGTGGGGCGGACACCGGAGAGGCTTCCCCATTCCGGAGGCTCCCGAAGCTGAATAGCGGCCTCGTAATAGGCGTTTTGCAGTAAGCAACGGCGAGATGGCACATCTGCCTTTTCCACAGACAGCCGTTTCTTTCCCCAAACGGTCTTTCCGTGGAGGGTGATCCGTGCTGTAGCAGTCAGGAATTTCTTTCCTACAAAGAGGGCGGAAATCGCACCGTCTCCCTCAAAGGGTCCCTCTACAGGCTCCATGACCTCCTCTGGGAAAAGGGCTAATTGTAATTGTTCAAGGGCGTAACGATCTTCGTGGCCCATTAAATACAGCTTCATCTGAAACTCCTTTGGTGAATGTAAGGGTTGGTCTTCCGTTCATATTCCAAATCCGTATCGGGGCCATGGCCGGGGAAAACTCTGTAGTTTCCTTCTAAAGCGGCCAGACCCTTTAGACTTGCCAGCATTTCCAGCATACTGCCCCCTAAGTCTGTACGTCCACAGCTTCCTGCAAAGAGGGTATCTCCGGTGAAGAGATGATCTTCGCACAGGAGGCAAACGGAACCGGAGGTATGGCCGGGGGTTTCCAGCACGCAGAAAGTCAGTTCTCCTACAGTGATCTCATCGCCCTGACCGTATTCGTCGGTATAGTGCAAAAGCCCTTGGGTCAAATAAGGGGGCAAGGTCACTTCCTTGGGATGGAGGTATACAGGGCAATTCAGTGCCTGTGCCAAAGGCTTCACTCCACCGATATGATCGAAATGTCCGTGAGTCAAGAAAATGCATTGGACGTCCAAAGCCTTTTCCTTTACGACCCGAAGGATCTTCTCCGGCTCGTAGCCCGGATCGATGATAACAGCCTTTCCGTTGCGGTCAGAAACCAAGTAACAGTTGACTTGATAATCGCCTAAAACCAAAGTATAGATCTTCATAACATACCTCCTTGCGCATACAAAGTCATTATACACAAGATCCATAGGAATTTCAAGAGATTTACATACATTTCTATGGCTGTTTCTTTCCCTATCACGGTTTCCACGGGTGTATTATATACAAATTACAGTTTCTGCATATACAGACACTCTGCCGATCCAGCTTTATGGAGTTTGACAGACTGCCAAAAGCGGTATATAATGGCAGGAGAGCCTTCGCAGATATGCCCGTATGGAAACATAGCAGAGGGTACAACCGTCAAGCTTTGGGAGAATACAGGATATGATGTGCAAATATGGGTTGTTCACCCCAACAGTAACGGCTCCTATTCTTTCCTGTACAGTGGGAACCAGCAGTACTGCTTCGGCTTCGTGGGGCAGAATGCAGTATTGCAGAAACGGAATCCCCATGATCCCATGCAAGAATGGATATTGGAAGATATCAGCCATAAAATACCCAAGGAATATTTTTCCCTTATGGGCAAAAATAATGTTATCACATTGCAACTCCCTCCGGATATCACCTGTGTGATCTCCTTACCCCTCCTCCAAAAATGGGCAAACCGTTTGGAGATCGCATATAGTTCCTTTCAAGAGTTGACAGGCTATGTACCTTATACTCACGTGATCATAGAAGGATACAAGACCGGAAGTCATTCCAACTATGCCGGTTGGGTATTCCCCAACAGCAACGTGATCCATATCGACTCCGGATTTCTGCGAAAAAGTTTGGAAGTCATGTCTATGCGGGGAGCAGATTGGAATTTCTGTACCCTCCATGAGATGAGTCATCTGTTTGATTTCGATATGCCATGGACTTTCGAAGCAGAATTGCTTGCAGATCTGAAGTTAGCTTATGTGTTGGAGCGGAATCATGCCGCTGTGGCACTTTTGGAATTTCCCGGTGCTCCCTATTTCTACGGTTCTGATATTGCTAAAGCCTATGCCGCCAGAGGAAAAGATTTTTCTGTCCGCTATGATATCTTCGGATGTGCAAAGCGGTTTTTGGATATGAAAGAGGCAATCGGGTGGGAACCGTTTTTGCATACTTTCCGGCATTTATACGAAAAGAGAAGCCGCTATGCAGGAATATCCCCTGAAGACAAATTCAGCCTGTTTCTCAACACACTGTCCCTATTTAGCGGCCGGAACATAAAATCCTTTTTCTCTGCCGATGAATGGCTTGCTATTCTCCGGGAAATTCATAGGGATCCCTGATCCAACTTCTTAACCAAATTTTTCGTCTCTACCCTATATCCTAACAATATACAACGGAGGGCCTCTTTTCGAAGACCCTCCGTCTTAATTTGACTGTTTTGGCAACCCTGTTTGCTTATGTTTAGCCCTCTCGTTGGATGCTTTCGTGGATCAAACACAAAGAACATTCCTGTCCTACTGCCTTTCTAATGTGGTATTGAGTAATATTTGGCAAGAATTTCTCTTGTGCTACTTTTTAATGTTTGGCTTAGTTTCCGGTTGTTGAGCAAATCGGAAAGAAACATAAGCCAACTTGTTTTACCGAGCTTTTCTAGGTCAGAAACTTTATGATCTAGAATCGTAGCCAACAAGAAAACATCCTGAAACGCTATCAGTCTCTGCTGAATTTGTTCCGCCCCCGGCCAATTTAAATCTTCGAGCCATAGGATCATTTCCGAAATATAAGGAATCAGTTCTTCATCAGAACGCTCACTTATTATGGTCGCACAATTCTCCCAAACACTTTTACCATACCCGGGACCGCTCGGCTGAAAAAAAGCTTTGATACAAACGACTTCCCGGGCTAAAGATATTCCCTCCTGCTGCTCGTCCGGACTTCTGTTCCAATCAATCAAATACATTATTCTGTCGATATTAGTCATAGCAACCTCCTCTTGAACACATTGTAACACAGGGGACGGTTCTGTGTGCTGAGTAAAATCTATACTTTTTTGCTATCTCAGCACACAGAATTTCTCGTCATTTCCACAGAAAACAGAACTATTTCTCGCAACACAGAGAACCGTCCCCTGTGTTATGTTATGACACGCAAAATGTCATAGCCCTTTTTGTATGTTATGTTCAAATCAAAAAGCATTCATCATAATCAAGAAGTATGCAATCATTCCAATTATAGTCAGAACGGTAAAGAACATCACACAATTTTTTATTGTTCTAATAAGACTTAATTGTTTATATGTAAGATACTCTCTTATTTCAGATTCTGTTAAGTCAGTTTCATAAATTGTATAGAATTCTGTCGTTGATGTTTCGCCACTATCATAAACATAAGCATAAACACCCTCTGGAAGAGTACCGCCATCTTTCAACAACTTTTGGTATTCCTTATTCTCTTGTTTTGTGCAGGGAATTCTTTGCAACAAATCAAATTCAAATTTGTGAGCGCGCAACTCGTCCCGTAAATTGATTTTTTCCTTTGCCATTATTCATACCTCCGTTTCTTTATATTTTCATTATAACATGATTCCATGAAATTACAATATTTTTGATGAAAATCACACAAGTATTATGAGTCATTATAATTCTTTATAGAATCGTTATGACTCTTTTTCTTTAACACATTTAACACAAGGGACGGTTCTGTGTGTTGAGAATACTTGTAACTATTTGCTATCTCAACACACAGAAATACTCGTCACAAAGAACCGTCTGTGTTAGTGTGTTAGTGTTAGTGGAAAATTTGATCCGTATCTAAGATCAGGGTGACGGGGCCGTTGTTTTGGCTCCGAACCTGCATATCTGCACCAAATTCTCCGTGTTGTGGGGGGAATCCCCGTTTCTCGCACTCGGAGAGGAATTGTTCATAGAGGGGGATGGCGGTCTCCGGACGAGCCGCACCGATGAAACTGGGGCGTCGTCCATGGGAGCAATCTCCATACAGGGTAAACTGGCTCACCACAAGGACTTGCCCTCCCACATCGGAGAGAGAACGGTTC
>JAZSAO010000139.1:0-3223 GCA_045601945.1 Faecousia sp.
CCTACCGAAGAACCTACCGAAGAACCCACCGAGCCTGAGGAAGAGCCCACAGAGCCGGAGTACATTTTCCCCGATGACTGGAGTCGTCCCGCCCTTGAGTTTGCTGTAGAAAACGGCATCCTTCAGGGTGACCAGAACCACAATCTCAATCCCGGCAATAACATCACCCGCGCCCAGATGGCCGCCGTTCTTGCCCGTCTTTTGGGTGCCACCGGCACTGCAGATCTCAGTGCTTACACCGACGTGGATCCCACAGCATGGTATTACACTGAGCTCTCCGCCGCTGTTGCCGCCGGTATTTTCAACGGCACCTCCGCTACCAAGTTCTCCCCCAATTCTCCCTTGACCCGTGAGCAGGCCATGGTGGTTCTCAGCCGTGCCTTCGGCATTGCAACCGAGAATCCCGATGCTTACAAGGAATTTACCGACGGTGAATCCGTTGCGGAATATGCCCGCTATGCTGTAGGCGCCATGAAGGAATTGGGTCAGGTCAACGGCTACACCGATGGCTCCGTCAAGCCTCAAAAGACCATCACCCGTGCAGAAGTCGCACAGCTTCTCTTTAAACTCTTCGACACCATTGCCAATACGCCTGATGAGATCACAGAAGAAGGTCGTATCCTTTACCGTGGCACAGATCCCCTTCCTACAGAACTATCCGTCAAGGGATCTCTAATCCTTGCCAACGGTACTCCCAAGGATCTGCATGTAGAAAACTGGAACATCGGAGATACACTGGTCATCCGCACCGAAGACGGCATTGATTTGGATCTCTCCGGTCTCACCGCTCAGCGTCTGGTGGTCTGTGCCGCCGGTATCGTTACCGCCTCTATCGACCGTGTTTGGTTGGGCGGAATGGCAGGAAACGGTGTTGCATACACCGGAGATGCCACCTATCTGGGTTCCCTTTTAGGTTCCCACAGTGCTACCGGCAATTACGAAACCGTACTGATCCGTGGTGGCTTCATCGCCATTGACGGCACCGCCACCGATTTAGAGTTGAACCCCAACTGTGGTGTCGGCCTGAACAGTTCCTGCCGCAACATCAAAGCCGGTCAGAAAGCAACCCTCTCCATTGAAGGCTCTTGTGATTCCGCAACGATTGGCAGTCTCGGAACCTTTGACATTGCCGGATCCTGCACTGCTCTGATCCTGAAAGACTACGCCACCGCTACCATCGGCGGTGATTGTGAAACCGCAGAGTTGGCACTGAGCGCCAAAGCAACCATCACAGGCAATTGCACAACCCTCACCACTACCAACGCCTCTGCACAAGCCTCTGTCACCGGCAACTGCGAGACCCTCACCACAGATATTCTGGCACAAATCTCCATTGGTGGTAACTGCACCAATGTAAACTTAGGCTCTAATTCCACCCTGGAACTGGGCGGTAATTCCGACAGCATCACCATGAACGGCTTCTCCAAGGTCACTGCAAAGGGTCATGTAAAGACCCTCTCCATGGCCGCAGAAGACACCCTTGTTCTGGACGGTACCGCAGACGAGATCACCGTCAACAAGGTAGATGCCACCCTCAGCGGCACCGGTCGTGCTAAGCTCATTACCATCTATGCCGGCGGTTGCAACTGCACCCTGGCCGCAGACGAGATCAACAACATCTGGTACGACACCTACGGCAGAGATTACGAAAACGCTCTGAGCACAGTTCAGACCATGCGTGTTGCCTGCACCGTAAAAGAAGACACCTTCCTCTGTGCCAACCAGAATCTGACTAATTATCTCTGCGCCCTTCCCAAGGGATCCATTGTCTACAACGAATGGCACCCCGCAGGAGACGTATTCCGCGTTTCTTATACCGACAAGAACGGCAAACTCTGGTACGGGTGGACAGATCGTTGGGCCTGTCACATCCCCGACGATACCATTACTACAGACGGAAATCTGGACTATTCCGATGCCACTAAAGAAGGTTGGGTCGATGCCAAGGGCTATGACAGTGCTACTGACTATCTGGTCTGGATCAGCCGCTATACCCAGAAGGTCATCGTATTCCAAGGCTCCAAAGGCAACTGGAAGGTCATCAAAACCATGCCCTGCTCCTCCGGTGCCAATAACACCCCCACCCCTGCCGGTACATTCACCATCTACCAGCGCACAGGCCGTTGGGACTTCGATTACTATTACACCAGCTACGTCTCCATTTTCAACGGAGGTCACGCCTTCCACTCTATTCTCATGAACTACGACCATACCGTTAACGACGATCGTGTCGGCATTCCCCTGTCCCACGGTTGCGTCCGTATGCTTATGGAAGATTGCAAATACATCTACAATCTGCCCATGGGAACCAGGGTCATTGTCTGGTGATCCATAAACAAGAGGAGCACTTCCCTTCCGAAGTGCTCCTCAGTCATATTCAATCCTATAAGGAGGTCTCCATGAAAAACACCGTCTCCGTAAAAAAATGCAAAAACCATAGAATCTTTACTGCCGTATTCTCTGTGTGTATGATGGGAATTATGGCGTTCTTTACGGCATTCATTGGGATAAAAGGAATCATTCCATCCATTCCCCTGCTCCTGATCCTGCTTCCCATGAATCTGTATTATTTTACTTGGCGGATCGATTTGGAGCCCAATGCCATCGTCCATCGGCTGTTCTTTCGGGAAGTGAAACGCTATACCTATTCTGAATTACAAGATGTAATAATACTGTTTCTTGATAAAATGGTTAGAAAACCATTTTATCGCAGGATAAATATCCTGCACCGCCTTAGGCGGAAGAAACAGTATTACACGGCATTTCTTGGCGGCAATGCCGCCATGCCGCTTATTAGCGGCATAATAAAACGGTCAATCCGTTTTATTAGAAATAAGTATAAGACGGCATTCTCTCGCAGAATTTGATATTTGCATCATTATGATCTTCAAAGACAGAAAAATGCTGTCCCTCCGCAGGAAAGACGAAGGCTTCGACCGCGCCGTCAGAACCCTCAAGCATCACCACAGCATCACATCAAAATAATCAAAACAGAGAGCAGTTCAAAGAGCCGCTTCCTGTTTTTCTCTCCCCCACCACCGAAGCAAATTTTCGTTTATCGAACTGCTCACCAAGTTAGTAAAGGCCCTTGCCTCTCCAATGGGAGAGGTGCCGCGACTGCGGCGGAGAGGGCAGTAGGGATTTTCGTTTTTGTACCGATTTCGTAGTAGGCAGAGAAGGATCCTATGTACCGATTTCGTAGTAGGCAGAGAAGTGGGGTTAC
>JAZSAO010000140.1:0-3003 GCA_045601945.1 Faecousia sp.
TTATTATGCCGCTAATAAGCGGCATGGCGGCTTTGCCGCCAAGAAATAACCTGTAATACTGTTTCTTCCTCCTAAGGCGGTGCAGGATATTTATCCTGCGATAAAATGGTTTTCTAACCATTTTATCAAGAAACAGTATTATGGATAGAATTATGAATCTTTCATTTGCTTCAAAAACAGCAAGAGGGCTCCGAGGAAGATTATGATCCCATAGGCAAGAACCCACCACAGGTGGGGGAGGGCTTGGGAAATGTTTCCGTTTAGAATGGCTCGTTCCATTTCTACGCTGTGGACAAAGGGTAGGCAATCGGCGATCTTTTTAAAAATTCCGCCTACCAGATCCAAATCGAACCAGATCCCTGAAAACCATGCAGACAGATTGGTCAGTAAGGCGCCGCAAATGCCCCCTACCTGTTTGTCTGTGAATACGCTTCCGCACAGGAGACCTAAGGCAATGTACAGAAAGGCCACGGGCAATACGCCTATCGTTGCGTAGACTATGGATACGGAGACTCTCAGACCCAAAGCAATGGCGACAATATAGCAGATCATGGTTTGTGCAAGGGCTATGGGGAGCATAGGCAGCGTGTATCCTAAGATAAAATCCGTAGGTTTCAGGGGAGAAGTGTACAATCTCTGCAGGAAAGACGTTCCTCTGTCTTTGGCAATGATCGTAGCGGAAAACAGAGTCATAAAAGAAAGTCCGAATACGGTGATCCCCGGTGTCAGGTGTTGGAGTTCAAACAGGTTTACGGGAATATTGGCCTGTATGGCACTGAGAAGCAGGAGTAATACCAAGGGAAAACCCAATCCGAAAAACAGATTTAAGGGATCTCGCAGGATCTCTTTCGTATTTCTGGATGCAAAAGTCCTCATTTTCATGGTGTTTCCCCCTTTACAATGCGGATAAAGGCTTCTTCAAAACGATCTGTGCCGCCCACTTCCTTGATCTTTTTCACAGTGTCACAGATCAGGAGTTTACCTTCCTTTAAAATGGCAACACGATCGGATAGGGCTTCTGCCTCTTCCATATAATGGGTAGTCAGGACGATGGTAACTTGTCCTTTCAGACTGCGGATAATATCCCAAAGTTCACTTCGAGCCAGAACATCCAAACCAAGGGTGGGTTCGTCAAGGAACAGGATCTTAGGCTCGCTGATGAGAGCCATAGCGATGCTCAATCTCCGTTGCCATCCGCCGGATAACTTTCCGGCTTTTCGCTTTAGAACAGGCTCCAGATGGAGGAGTGTAGTCATCTCACGAGTCTTGAGCAGTTTCTTCTCTTTTGAAAAACCATGGATCCCACAGATGAACTCCAGATTTTCTTCTGCGGTCAAACCGGGGGCAATGGCCGTTTCTTGTGGGGATACTGCGATCAGGGATTTGACTCCGGCAGGATCGGCGGTAATGCTCTTTCCCAACAGAAAGGCCTCTCCTTCTGTGGGGACGGTGAGACAGGACAGCATTTTGATCAGTGTGGTCTTACCGGCACCGTTGACACCCAGAAGGGAGAACAGTTCTCCTTCTTGGACTTGGAGAGACAGACGATCAACGGCGAGAATGTCCTGATATCTCTTTGTGATGCCCTTTATTGTAATTGCTTCCATTGTCATGCCTCCTTTTCTGTGTGGCGGTGTTGGAGACCAAAGTAAGTGTCTGACAGAATTCGACTGATCATTTCCTCTTCCAGAGTTAAGAAGGAGGTTGCTTGCATAGCGGCGATGCCATGGACACAGACCCACATTTCTGTGTGCATTAAGGTGGCCTGCTCCTTGGATATGTTGTTTGTTTGTTGAATCAGTTCTACGGATCGATCAAAATCCTGTCCGGATACTTGGGTGGAGTCCCGACGATCACACATAAATAGTAGCCTAAACAGCTCCTTTTCTTCTGTGGCAAAACGGATATAAGCCATGCCCATCGCTTTGTAAGGCGGGTATTTGCCTTGGTCAATGTCCTGTTGCAGGAAGGATAGATATCGTTCATAGGCGCTTTGGGTCACTGCATTTTGCAGTTCCTCCATGTTTTGAAACAGGCTGAAGATGACTTTAGAAGAGGAATTCAGAGCCTGACCTACAGAACGGGCTGTAACAGACCCTAAGCCGCCTCCACGGACAATGTCCAAGGTGGTAGAAACGATTTGCTCTTTCGTAAATTTATATTTTGGGGGCATAGAAACGAAGACTCCTTTCGCTCATTTTGCTGAATGGATAGGAAACATATGATACGCAACATCTGTTTCTTATTATAATCAAGGAAACTTTGTTTGTCAATCTATATTTTTTAGCGTTGCGTTTAAACAGATCAGAAACATATGTGATATGCTGTTCCGTTTCTCAAAACGGAACGGTTAATGCTATTTTAACGCTATAACGTTAGGCTCCTCTCTGCGGTGTATGTATTTGACCTATGTGGGAAAAAGTTCTTTGCTTTCGGCGGTGCCTCCAGCCATGACATTGCCGATGGGATATTGGACAGAGACAGCTTCAACTCTCCGGAAGAGTTTAAGAGAACCTGCAGGATTTGGACCAAAACGAAGCGGCTGTTCCGAGTCAACCATGAAAGCTGGTGGGCTCGAGAACTTCCGGATCAAGAGGAAATGGAGCAAGGGAGAGCGTGTTTGCTGGAACAGGGGAATCAGGTGGATTTTGTGATTTCCCATTGTCTTCCCCAATCCTTAACAGGAGATATCCCAAGAGTGGGAAACGATCCCGATGTGCTGACGGCATATTTCGATGAATTATTACAAAACGGGCTGCAATTTGACAAGTGGTACTGTGGTCACTACCATGTGGATCGGCAACTGAGGGAACGATTTTCCATTCTCTACCGTAATATGATCCGCATCCTATAATGGAAAACAGAGTTGGCAGAACACCACCGGGGCTTGTGCGTGTAATACTTATTTCTAATAAAACGGATTGACCGTTTTATTATGCCGCTAATAAGCGGCATGGCGGCTTTGCCGCCAAGAAATGCTGTGTAATACTGTTTCTTCCGCCT
>JAZSAO010000141.1:0-4059 GCA_045601945.1 Faecousia sp.
AACTGAGAACGGTTGTTTCTATGCAAATATTTGCAGGAGATACGCCCTTGTCCTCCACAACGCGATATAGTGCCGATACCTACGGGAATAATAAGTCGGGTCAGCTTCTGATCCTGTGTAAGGCTCTCTTTGCCTATTCGGACAGTGCAAGGGCATATTTTACGAATTAATTCCATAGTTCCTTTGAAACGATAGACGTAGCGCAGATATCTAAAAGAAAGATCCGCCTTAAGAAATTGGGGCGGATCTTACTGCTTTTGTTGGAAATTGGCGGTTTCAATGGGTGAATATTGTAATTTTGTATTGTGAAACAAGGGGAAGTGTGGTATGATGTAATCGGCATTTTAAATTGCTGATTTTAACATGAGTGTTTGACAACAGATAAGGAGGAAACGGGTATGAAGATTATGAAATATCTGTGTGTGATTCTGGTTGTGACCTTTATTTTGCCCCTGTTCTGCCCTGGGAGTATGGCGGTGGAACCGGTACAGCCGGGGGATCGTTTTACCTATTCCAAGGCAGAGCATTGGGGTGTAGAAGATGGTATCTGGTCATGGCAATGGGCAATGGCAGACAGTTTGGATTTCTACGATATGGTGTTTACCAATGTAGAAGGACAGGGAGAGATCTATGCCGCGGATTGGGAATTGTACCCTTACTGTGCGGCACGGAGCGGTGGCATCAATGTGCATCCCAACACCAAGGCGGATGCGGCTCGAGTCTTTACGGCACCTGCTTCCGGGTGGGTTACCATAGAGGTATCTGTGGCTCGTACTGCGGAAATGGCGGTGGCTACAAAGAGTACCCCCACTTCTTTCCGCATTCTGTTGGAGAATACCACCGTATATCCTTCTAAGGGGGATTATCAGATCCTAACATCCAAAGAAACGGAACACATGACTGTTTCTGCCTTTTTGAAAAAGGGAGAACATCTCCGTTTCGTGGTAGGGGCTATGGATAACCAGACCTCTGATGCCGTGAATCTGCAGACCACCGTAACTTACGATACGGTAGAGGAAACGGTGGGAGCAGTATCTCGGATCGGAGAAGCCTATACCTTTGAGAAAGACTCTGCTACATGGGGGAAAGAGGATCCCTACTGGTCATGGGAATGGACCCTTGCAGGAAAGACCTCCTTTTCTCCCATGACTTGGCAGTATGTAGAGAAATACAGCCGAAATATGTATGCTTCCGACTGGAACATCCATCCTTATAACTATGTAGACGCCGGAGGGGAGAAACTCCATCCTGCGGAAACTGCAGATACGGTTAAGACCTTTACGGTTCCCTGTACGGGCACTGTGGATCTACATACTGTGGTTTCCCGTTATAATGCCCTGGCAGATGTGAGTAATGGGGCGGCTAACGGAACCAGTCTGCGAATTCTGGTGAATACTACCCAAGTCTATCCACTGTACTCCAATTATTTGGTACTGGAATCTACCAAAACTAAGGAGTTTAACGTGAGCCTCCCTGTAACGAAAGGAGACAAGATCCGCATTGTTATCGGCGGTATGGGACAGGTTACCAGTGATGCTGTGAAGATGGAAAATACTGTCACTTACACGGAATTGTCCACCCCGGAAATTTGCGTGGATGATAAGGAGAAGTTCTCTGTAAACGCAACCCAATTTTCCAATAACAACATGGGAAATTGGAGTTTTGAGTACCGAGATGCCAACGACACCTTCGGCAAGATGACATACCAATATGTGGAGGAGCAAAACAAGTACATGTATGTCTCCGATTGGGGAAACCATAAGTATAATTATGTGGATCAGTTGGGAGTCAAACTCCATCCTGCCCAAAGTCGTGATACGGTCAAGACTTATACAGCACCCTATGACGGTCGTATCGAAATGACGGTCAAGGTAGCTCGATACTATGAATATGTGGCAGAAGGGAGCAAGAATCCAACCTCCCTCCGTGTTTACAAGAACAATGAACAGATTTGGCCTACCAACGGAGGTCAAAAGGAGATCACCTCTACTACGGCTATTACCTGCCGTATT
This sequence comes from Faecousia sp., assembly GCA_045601945.1. Taxonomy (GTDB): domain Bacteria; phylum Bacillota; class Clostridia; order Oscillospirales; family Oscillospiraceae; genus JAZOXB01. Next base: position 2,013 of record JAZSAO010000141.1, read on the forward strand.
TCTGCGGATGTTCGGGTAGGGGATAAGATCCGCTGTGTAGTAGGCAGTATGGGAAACACTACACAGGACGGTATCTCTATGGAAAATACCGTGACCTATCGGGCGGTAGGACTGCGAGAACCGGCGGCCTTTATGGATCAGTATAACCAGCGGATCGATGTGATCGACGTACAGGGGGACAATCTGAACAGTGCGGAAAGGGTATGGTCTTGGAAGCCTACCACGGATTTGGGATTTACGGATCTGAGTACTTTTAATTCACCTACGGATGCAAAGATTCGCTATAACAAGAGTCAGAAAAAATATGTGGTAGCGATTTGCTCCTCTCGCGGATTTATGGGATTGGTAGATTTCGCTACGGGAAAGAAGCTTTGGCAAGTGAGCCTCACCGGGAATCCCAATCCCCATGCCATTGAATACCTGCCCAACGGAAACGTAGCAGTAGCCGCCAGTTTGGGAAATTGGATCCGTGTTTATACTGCCTCCCAAGGCAGTACAAGTACGAAATATGTAGAGGCAACCTTAGTCGGAGCCCACGGTGTTTTGTGGGATCCCGATCGTAAAGTTCTGTGGGGATTAGGGGATGAAGAGATCAAAGCCTACACCATCGGAGGCTCTGCCGCCGCACCTACACTCACGGAGGTGACTAAGTATCGGGCAGACGTTGCCGGTGTCAACGGACATGATCTGTCTGTGGTACATGGGAACAAGGATCGGCTGTGGGTCAGTTCCAATGCCATCTATCAGTATGATATTCCCACCAAACAATTTGTCTTGTCCTATGATTACGGCAATGCCATTTCCCGATCCGGCGTTAAGGGGATCAGCAATTTCCCGGATTCTCATACAACGGTTCATGTATTCCCCAACAACACCTATTTGACCCATGACTCCGATCGGGTGTTTGTGACCCTGACAGAGGGCGGAAAACTCTATGGCAAAACCCACACCCATGAAACGGGAGCCTATTATAAGGTTCGCAGTTGGATTTCTGCCTATAATTCCGACCATAAGACCCATGTGCCCGAAAGGATTCCGGGATATGCCCCTACTTGTGAAGAAAACGGCCTCACCGATGGAACCCAATGCTCTATCTGCGAAGTGACCATGACTGCCCAAACAGTGATTCCTGCGACGGGACACAGCTATGTTTATAGCAAGATCAGCGACCTTATGCACCGTGTTTCCTGTAATCACTGTGACTTCTCTACTGAGGTGGCACATAGCTTTACGGAAGGGATTTGCCTCTGCGGTCTGAAAGAGAATCCGGATCCCATTGAGACGACGGCTTTACGGATCGGTCATAGCTTGAATCTGGCAAGTGATATTTCCATCAATTATGCCTTGACGGCAGAAAGTCTGGCAAACTATGATATGGAAACCGTATATCTGTCATGTAAAATTCCTGTCTATGAAGGGAATCTGCTGAAAGGGGAGCGAGAAGTTAAACTTCTCCCGAAGCTTCAAGGAAACTATTATTATTTCGTTTTAGAAGGCATGACGGCGGTGCAGATGAATGACAGCGTTACCGCGGTATTCCACGGCACGGCAGACGGACAGCCCTATTATGCTCCGGCAGATGTTTACCGTGTTGCTGACTATGCGTATTCACAGTTGAATAGGAACGGTATATCGGAAAAACTGAAGACCCTGTGCGCGGATCTGCTTCGCTACGGCAAGGAAGCCCAGATCTATAAGGGCTACCGTACCGATGCTCTTGTGGACAGCACTATGACGGACATTCACAGGGCTTATCTCAGCAATGCTGAGGGGGTTACCTTTGGAAATAACAACGAGACTTTATCGGATCTGGAAAACCCTGTGATTTCTTGGGTAGGAAAGGCTCTGACGCTGGACTCTAAGGTCTGCATCAAGCCCATCTTCTCTCCGGGTAGTTACGAGGGAGATCCGTCGGATCTAACCCTACGCGTCAGCTATCGAGATACACGGGGAGCCGAAAAGGTCATAATGCTCAATAATGCGGAACTGTATCATTCGGGGTATGGATTTTATACGTTTACCATAGATACTCTCTTGGCGGCAGAAC
>JAZSAO010000142.1:0-2122 GCA_045601945.1 Faecousia sp.
CATCCTCTGCCCAGTCAAGGTCTAAGAAGTCCAGACGGAAGGTGTTGATACGGGCGGCATTGACATTGGCTAAAACGGGAGCAGAGAAGGTGATGTATTGATCTGCATCCAAGAATCTGCCGTCAAGGGGAATGAGTCCACTAAGACCTACGGTACAGTTGTTCTTGCCTTCCTCGTAGACATAGCCATCCTCGTGACTACGGAATTGGAGGGTGGGATATTCGCCGTTGTCTCTGGGAGCGAAGCCCTTAAACTTGAGCCTTACTTGACAGATCTCAGCGTTCTCCGGGCTGTAGTTCAGGGGCTGGGTGTGGGCACCGCAGGATCCGGTTTGGAAATAGAAGCGTTCCATGTTTGTTGCCTGCTGGGGAATATAGGGATCTGCAGCAGTGGTTACGACAATGGTACCGGTCTGATTATCTACATATACATCCGGCTTTGCTTGGGCATCATTTGCATCCCAGCACAGCTTTTCACCGTCATGGAGAAGGTCGAAATTTAGGTCGCCGTAAACAGAAGATTTGTACCGTGCCTGTGCGTCTTCGTTGTTCTCAAAGCCGAAGTAGAGGAAATCGTCCTTGGGAGCGCTGTAGAATTCCCCTGTGCTGTATTGATCTATATAGGAATTTCCACTATCCTTGCCCTTACTGGGCGCATCGGCGGCAGGCCCTATGTAGATGTAATCAATCACGATCTTACTGTCGGTGGTGACAATAAAGTTCTCAAAGGTCAGACGCAGAGAGGTAATGGTGGAAAGATTGCGGAAATCTTCCCCTAAGGGAATCTGGTACCACGCAAAGGTATTCCCTTCTACCTGGCTCTTAGTGGGTTTGCATGTTGCTACTGCGTATTTTATGAAGCTTGATTCTTTAGCAGCCGTTTTGTACCGCAAGTCCATAACATTACCGCTCTTGTAGGTAATGCCCTCAAATTTTGCGCGGACCTCCAGAATCTCGGCCTGTGCCACGGGATAATTTACCCCATCTAACATAAAGGAAATGTTATTTCCGGTGCCATCGGGAACATTGGCCATGCTCCGGGCAGTGAGTGTACCGGAGATGGGATCAAAGGAGGGGGTGGGACGATGAGTATACGCACCGTTATTGTGGAGTGGATCCTTGGTAAGGTAGTGGTGGAGATACCAACTCTCTGTGTCGGGGTTCAGACCGTTATATTGGGGATAGCGGTAGCGCATCCGGTCGGAGTCCGTATTGTCAAAGGTGAAGTACAGAGAATTCTGTCCGTGCTGAACGGGGGCGTTGTTTCTGGGACCGATGTAGAGATAGTCGTAGGTTATCTTGGATGCAGGGGAAACGGTGAAATTGTGGAAGCTGAAACGGATATCTGTAATTACTTCTACAGACCGCATATCAACAAATCCATTAAAGGGGTCGATGTTATGGTAGTTGTCAGGATCCTCGATAGGGTTATATAATATATATATCAGAACTTTTTTGGATTTTCAGAAAAAATGCCGACTTTCTTTCAGCATCCCGTGGGGGAGAGAAGGAAAGTCGGCTATGGTTTTATAATGATAAAAGGGAGGTTATGCTTCGACCAGACGGATAAACTCTTCTACACGTGCTTTGAAGATTTCCAAACTGCTGCGCCAGAAGTTTACGTCGCTCAGGTCGATATCTGCCATCTTGGCAACATCCTCTACGGAACTGACGGTGGTAGCATGGAGCAGAGCACGGTACTTAGGCAGGAAAGCCTCGCCCTCACGGAGATACCGGGCATAGAGACCGGCTGCAAAGAGACCGCCAAAGGCATAGGGGAAGTTATAGAAGGACAGGCCGCTGGAGTAGTAATGACCCTTACATACCCACATATAGGGGTGGAGAGTATCGGGATCTACACCGTCACCGTAGCCACGGACTTGGGCTTCGTGCATGAGCTTGCACAGATCATCAGAGAAGAGGAAGCCTTCCCGACCCTTTTCGAAAACAGCGGTTTCAAACCAGTAACGGGACATAATGTCGCACATGATCTGGGTGGTATCCTGCAGTTGGCTTTCCAAGAGTCCCATCTTGACCTTGGGATCATCGGTCTCAGACAGAGCGGCGTTCATAATAACGGTTTCGTTAAAGGTAGAGGCAGTTTCTGCAACGGGCATGGAGTA
>JAZSAO010000143.1:0-2418 GCA_045601945.1 Faecousia sp.
ACATGGCTACGATCCGACTTAGATAGTTGGGGGAGTTAACAGGGTCAGCAGGGAGCCAGCCCTTCTTGTTGTAGCTGTTGGTGCCGGGAGCATCGGGGCAGTAAACAGTGGACCATACGTGACCGGTATTGGATACTGCAAACTGGCAGTTCCAGTGCTCATAGCGAGCGGGAACACCCAGAGAACGGGCACAAGCTGTAACAAGGTGAGCCATATCGCAGCAGTTGCCGGACTTGTACTTCCAAGTGTTGACAGCACCCTGCTGAGTATCATAATAGTAGTCATAAGAAATATTTGCACTGACATACTCCATGAGGTTGAACATAGCCTGATAGGTGGTAGTGGGCTTCTTGAAGCCACCGTGAGAGCCACTGCTGTACATCATGCCTGCCTTGCCGACAGAAATGATGGTGGCATTGGTAGACTGGCAGTTGTTGGTGGGAACCATGTACTGCTTGTAGGAAGAGAAGTCGTTACCGAAAGCAGCATCGCCTACAGTAATGCCAATATACTCGTACCAGGGTTTCACAGCGATAGAATCGGGGAGTTTGCCATTGACGGCATAGTAATCCAGAATGCAAGCTGCCATGTAGATAGCGCCCTCGTGCTGGATCTGCCCCAGAGAGGTAGAAGCGTAGTTGGGAGCCTGCTTATTGTTGTCCATAAAGGTCTTGATACGGGTCAGGATGTCCAAATACTCCGTCTTCGCGAAGGAACCGGCTTTCAGTGTGCTGTTGGGGCCGGAAGGCTCGGAATAGTTAGGAACACTGAGAGTACCGGAGGTCTGTCCACCGTTGATACCGATAATAACCTGTGCTGCAAGATACAGATACTGTGCAGGCTTGCAAGCAGTGGTGCCTACAGTAATGGTAGCAGGCATATCTTCCTTGGTAGCTACATAGTTCTTCAGAGCGGTAGCTGCAATGACAACATTGGCATACCAATCATCGGTCATAGGAGGCAGCTGAGAGGTGGGAGCGTTAGACTCCGTGGGCTTGGTAGTGGGCGCAGTGGAGGGAGGCGTGGTGGGAGTAGTAACATCCTCTGCAGTGCCTGCCCAACCGGTAATAGATACGTAGTTAGGAGTAGTCTTGTTGTCCTTGTAGTAGGCAACAATTCTTGCAAATGCGTAAACCAGATCGTAGTAGTTGACAGGACCGCCCAGTTGGCTACTGTTAGCGTAGTTGGGAGCCTGCTTATTGTTGTCGATATAGGTAATCAGACGGTTTGCAATATCGACATAGTCTTCCTCGCTGCTCTGACCGGTAGTAGAGCCCTGAGGATTCTCAGGCTCTGCAGCCGCAGGAACAGAAAGCTTGCCGGAAGTGGTACCTGCGCTGAGCTGAACGGTGACCTTACATGCAAGATACAGGAACTGAGCAGGTGTAACCGTAAGAGGGCCGACAGCGATAGAACCGGGCAGAACATTAGAGGCCATGCTTGCCTTAACGCTTGCGGCAGCTTCCATAACAGCGGCAAACCAGTCAGCGGGCTCGGTGGGAACCACGGGAGCGGGGGTAACCTGCACATCACCCATATGAACTGGGAGGAAGGTAACCGTCTCGGGAAGAACCTTGGCAGTGCTGTAAGCAGCCAAAACCTCTGCAAAGAGATGTCCGATAGAGAAAATGGTCATGCGGCCTTCGTATACATTAACGCCGTCGGTGGGGCGGTTAAAGCTGGTAGGCAACTTACCCATAGTGTTGCCATATTTTGCAACACGTTCTGCCAATTCCAGATACTGGGCCTGATTCAAGGAAGTGCCCTTGCCGTTCTTAACGGCATCGGCAGCGATCGTAATTTCCTTATAGGCAATGGATGTAGAAGCTTCTTTCTCTTCAGACAGAGCCCAAAGAGCGTTAGCTGCCATAAGGATATAGTCCTCATAACCCATTGCTCCAATAGAAACATTAATTGCAGGATATGTGACACCGTAGTATACTCCGTCAATATCCTTGTTGCCCTTTTGGATGGCAGCTTCGAATGCATTGGCAACATCGCCGGACACAGCGGCAATGGTGACAATATCTGCGGTGGTAGGGGCTGCAGCAGAGACACTCAGCATACTGAACATGGACAGCAGCAGAGACAATGACAACAGCACGGATAAAATGCGATGCTTTTTGGTCATAGAAACATCCTCCTATTATCTAATACGGTGTAGATTTACTCCACCATACTGTATCACTATAATATTACCAAAAATTTATATATTTGCAAGCATTCTTTTATCGTCGATTTAGCAGAAAATTTCCTGTACTTTTTGTTTCTTTTGACTATAATACTGTTTCTTGATAAAATGGTTAGAAAACCATTTTATCGCAGGATAAATATCCTGCACCGCCTTAGGCGGAAGAAACAGTATTACACGGCATTTCTTGGCGGCAAAGCCGCCATGCCGCTTATTAGCGGCATAAT
>JAZSAO010000144.1:0-16918 GCA_045601945.1 Faecousia sp.
AGAGCACTGGCAAACAGGCCATACCTTCTATGCTTCCGAAGATTCTGTAGTTTTAATTAGTCGCGTTCCCGATGTGTTTGCAGCTGAAGCAGAGGCCTATACGTTGTATCCGCCCCTTTTGGACGGATCTGTTAACTCCGGTATTTATGTGCTGGATGGACAGTATTTACCCCTGAACTATACAAATATGAAAGTTTACGCCCCTCTGAGAGGGGATGTCTATAGTCGCATGACTCGTTTAAAAGATAAGGAGCAGAGCGATGAGATTGCCCTGTTCCATGTGGAATTGCTGTCTTCGGATGGACAGCTTATGGGAGAGATCGAAGAATACAGCCTAAAGCGTGTCAGGGAGACAAACACCCTTTTAGCCCATGCGTCTCATGATGATTCGATGTATGAAATCGCGTGGGAACGGTGGGAGGATAGCACAAAATCATTTGCCGAGGACAACCCGTCTACCGCGGTGATCTTTCATAAGGATGAGGATATGGAACAACCTCTCCTGAAAGAATTGGAAAAACGGTTTGCTTCTGTGATCCATCTAATCCCCCATGAAAAGTATTTTAAAGGGACGGCGAATCGAATTTATGTTCCTCTGAACGAGAAAGATTTAAAGGAAGTGCTTTTGACATTAGGAGCCTCTCAATCTTTCCTGTTTGTGAATATGATGAGTTTTGCACCGGATACCGAGGATATCGAAAAGGATGTGGAGGATAAACTCCACTCGACCTTCTGTTGGATCAAGAGCGTAGCCTCTCTTCCCGGACGGAAGCGGATGCGTTTCGTGACCTTAAATGCAACACAGGTTACACAGAAGGAATCCTCGTATTGTCCCGTGAACCAAGCAGTGATCGGTTTTTGCTCTTGCGTGGAATCGGAACACAGTGATATAGAACTGCGCGTGATCGACACGGATCTTTATAGCAGACCTGCGTTTATTGTTGATGCAATTTGCTGTCCTTCCGGCCAATTTGTTACAGCTTTCCGTAAGGACATAGGGTATGTGGAGAAACTGGTTCCTTATGAAAGGGAGCCTGATCCTGTTGAAATTCGGGAGAATGATGTGATTCTGATTACCGGCGGTTTGGGTGGAATCGGAACATCTGTAGCAGAGGAGATTCTGCGTATATCCCCACGGGCAAAAATCATACTCCTGAATCGTGACCCATACGGGAAAGAGGGCTATCTTGACAGAGTGCGGACCTTGCAGGAAAATGGTGGGCATATCCAAATTCTGGAAGGAGATGTGACATCTGCTTCTTCTATGACTGCAGTATTGGAAAGAATCCGCAAGGATTATGGTCACTTAGACGGTTTGATCCATGGTGCAGGAATAGCGGGCAACGGTATGCTGATCCACAAAAACTGGGACACAGCCCGAAGGGTTCTTCGGCCCAAAGTGGACGGAACGGTCCTTCTGGATCGGCTGACTCGTGAAGATAATCTGAGATATATGATCCTGTTTTCCAGCTTGACTTCTGCGGTGGGAGCGCCGGGGCAGACTGACTACGCTGCAGCAAATGCGTTTCTGGATGCTTATACCTATGAACGCAATGCACGAGGGTTGCGTACCCTTTGTGTCAATTGGACAGGGTGGAAGGAATCCGGTATGGCAGCGGATCACGGGGTGCAGTGGCAGACCAGCTTTGCGCACTTTGTATCTGACAGAGAGGGTAGAGACTACTTTGGCAATGCACTAAAAATGGGTGGAGCCAGAATGCTCCTCTGTAGTTTTCCGGAAGGAATTCCTTCGGAATTGGGAAGTAGATTCCTTCTGCCGAGTTCATCGGTTCCTGTATACACGGACAGATCTGCTGAGATCATTTTGGATGAAAGTCCTATGATTTACGGCAAAAATCCGGACAAACTCACTGCCGTAGAAAAGAATATTGCTCTGGCATGGGCCAGAACTCTCCGTGTGGGAGAGGTTAATTTATATGACAAATTTTTTGAAGCGGGAGGAAACTCTCTATTAGCTTCCTATTTACAAAAAGAAATCAATCGCATCTATCCCGATGCTATGTCGATTACCGATGTGTTTGTATATTCGACTATATCGGATATTGCGGCATATATTACAGGGAAAATTGAACCTTCTGCAAAGGAAATTCCTGTAGTTTCTCAGGGATCGGGAGACATCGAAGCTTTGGTTCAGCAGTTTATGGACGGAGAACTAAGTTTGGAGGATTTAGAAAATCTTGTATAAAGAGAGAAGGTGCACGAGATGAATCAAGTAAAAAAGTTTATTCTGACCCAACTCAGCAAAGGCACCATTACTCAGAACGAGGCGGTAGCCCTTCTGAAGGAAATTCAAAATGCGGAAACGGGGAAAAATGGGGACATTGCGATTATCGGTATGGCCTGCCGTTTGCCTATGTCCGGATCAAAAGAGGAATTTTGGGATAACATCATCCACGGCCGCAACTGTTTTGTCTGCAAACCGGCCGATAAGCTACGCTTTGAGGAAGTCATGGAAAATCCTCATTATGGCGAATTTGTGGAAATGGTGACCTTTCCGGAAGCTAAGAATCTGGAAAGCTTTATTGGAGGATTCATTCCGGATAATGACAAATTTGATGCAGACTTCTTTAATATTTCTCCTCGAGAAGCACGGTATATTGAGCCGGGGCAGAGAGTGTTTATGGAACTGGCTTGGGCTGCAATTGAGGATGCGGGCTATAGTGGCAATACCATCCGAGATACTCTGACAGGCGTATTTGTAGGAAAAGATTATTCCAATACGATGTACTATAAGCAGATCACTGCGCCTGATCCAATGAAGGTGACGGGAACGTGGGAAGGACTCCTTGCCAGCCGCGTCAGTTATGCATTTAATCTCCGCGGTCCTACAATGGTCATTGATACTGCTTGCTCCTCCGGCTTGGTTGCTGTTCATGAGGCCTGCAATGCTTTGCGGAATCACGAATGTGATATGGCTTTGGCAGGTGGCCTATCTATTGGAGCCGGTGGCAATATGGTTGACGGGGACGAAAGCATGAATAGCAAGAATAACGAGAACTCCGGAACCATTGGTGCGGTTACATCAGACGATAATCAGGTTCGTACTTTTGATAAGAAATGTAGCGGATCGGTATTTGGTGAGGGTGTAGTAGTATTTATGCTGAAGCCCTTCGAGACAGCCTGTCGGGATCGAGACCATGTCTATGCTGTAATCAAAGGTAGTGCAATAAATAATGACGGTGCATCCAACGGTATTACGGCTCCCAACCCTTTGGCACAGGAGGCTGTTATTCTGGATGCGTGGAAGCGAGCCGGCGTGTCAGCAGAATCCATCGACTATGTAGAGGCACATGGAACGGGTACCCTATTGGGAGATCCTATTGAGATCATCGGTCTTACCAATGCCTTTGCGAAGCAGACGGATCGCAAGCAATTTTGCGGAATTGGATCTGTGAAAACCAATGTAGGACACTTGGTGGCTGCTTCCGGTTGTGCAAGCCTGATGAAAGTCAGTATGGCTTTAGAAAATCAAATGATTCCCCCAAGTATCAATTTTGAGGAGCCCAACGGAAATATTGATTTCCTAAACTCTCCTGTGTATGTTGTAGATCAGCCTACTCCGTGGATCCCGGGGCAGAAGGTTAGAAGAGCAGGTATTAACGCCTTTGGCTTCAGCGGTACAAACTGCCATATGGTGGTGGAAGAGGCTCCGAACCAAACAGAAGAGTCCTCTCCTGCACGAGAGCAGGAGATCATTACCCTGTCCGGACGGACGGATAGTTCCTTGCGGAGTTTGATTACAGAGTATCGTGATTTCCTGCGTGGAAAGTCTGACCTCCATTTTGGAGATATGAGTTATACTGCCAATGTAGGCAGAGGCCATTACAGTTGCAGATTAGCTGTGGTGGCGAGTTCGCAAGAAGAACTCATGCTGACTTTGGACAGGATTATTGGGCAGAATTTCTCTATGGACGGAATTTCCAATGCCTATATGGGAAAACATCGAATCGTATCCGAAAAGTATCAAAATCGCACTGCAGGGGAACTGACAGAAAAAGAGCTTTATGCCATGTCTGCAGAAGCGAGAGACCTGATTCGAGAAATTGGGGAAGGAAACTATGAAAATTCCCGCTTGCACCGTTTGGCTCAGATTTACGCCCAGGGCGCAGGTGTGGATTGGAAGCTGTTATATGAAGGACAGATTCGCTACAAGGTGTCTTTGCCCACATATCGATTTGATCGGATCGTTTGCTGGGCGGATCCAAAGGTCACGGAACTGACAGACAGCAATGTTGTATCCGAGACAGAGAAGATCCATCCTATTGTAGAGAGAATGCTTTCCGATTCTATGAACGAAACGGTATTTCTTGCAAAATTTGATCTTTCCAAGCACTGGTTTGTGCAGGAACATAAGATCATGGGGAGTAATATTGTCCCCGGCACGGCCTATATAGAATTTGTAAAGGCGGCTTGTGAGAAGTATTTTGGTTCTGATCAGATCCAGTTCAAATCTATGACGTTCATTCAGCCTCTTGTGGTTGGAGAAGAGCCTAAGGAAGCGCATATTATTCTGAAAAAGCTGGAACAGGGAGTCCGGTTTACAGTGGCCTCCAAAGAAAACGAGGATCACTGGATCGTCCACTGCGAAGGTGAGGCATGCATTCACAGTGATCTGCCTACGGATGAATACCATGTTGCCTCTTACGCAGAGGGTGGGGAAGAAATTATCATCGAGCTCCCTGAGGATGAAACGGACGAACTGGTATATATGGGACCCAGATGGCACTGTGTGGAGCATATCTACAAGAAGGTCGATGTGCTGCAGAGTGAGATCAAACTCCAAGATGGCTTTAAGTCTGACTTAAACCGCTATCATTATCATCCCAGCATGGCAGATGCGGCTCTGAATATTCCTCTGCAGGTATATATCAACAGAGAGATGTATTTGCCCTTGTCTTATCGTAATCTGAAAATTTACGATGTTTTGCCACAACGATTCTTCAGCCGATTGGTGAAGCTGTCCGGAGGCAACGGGTCGGAAACAATGAGTTTCCGGGTGACGCTTGCTGACCCCATGGGGAAGATTTTGGCGGAAATCGAAGAGTATACGACTAAGAAAGTCGGCAAGTTTAACAGCTATGTAGCCAATACTTATTACGGTGTCAGAATGGCACCGGCATCCCTTGCGCCGACAGCCGGAGATTCTACTGAATTGAAAGGCAATGCATTGATTTTTGAAGATGCTTCCGGCTTAGCGAGAGAGTTTGGAAAGACCCTTCCGCCTTCTGTAACCTCCTATTATGTTCGCTTTGGTAAGGAATGTGTCTGCTTGGATGATTGCCATTACGAAATCACGGGGGAAGAAAAGAGTTATGACTGGCTCTTTGGAAAACTGGAACTAAAGACACTGGATTATGTATTCCACTTTGCATCTATAGATTATGAAAAGCGGAATCCTGCTTATGAGGAATATAATGAACTCCTAAACCGCGGTCTTTATAGTATGTTCTATTTCCCCAGAGCCATGCTCCGACATATTAGCGGCAAGACAGAGGTCGGTATTGTAACAGACCATGCCTATGCGGTGACACCTAATGAAGCAACAAAGCCATGGAACCGATCGGTTCTTGCTATCGCCAAAACTTTGACACAGGAGTATACCAATTGCACCTTCCGTTGTCTGGATATAGAGGAAGGAACGACTCCTCAAGACATCCTAAAGACTTTCACGGCTGAGGAGGCACCGCTGATTCTCGCTCTGCGAAATGGGACTTTGTACGAGGAAGTCCTGTCCCTGCAAAATGTTAGCGAGATGAAAGATACTTATATTGCACCTCAAAAGGACGGAGTCTATCTCATTACCGGTGGTACCGGAGGCTTAGGTCTGGAAATCGGAAAGTATCTGGCAGAAACCGGTGCGGGTAAGATTTGCCTTCTGTCCCGTCAGGGAATGCCGGCTCGTGACAAGTGGGAAGGGATTCTGGAGAAAAAGCGAAACAGAAAGCTGGTTCAAAAGATCAATGCCGTATTAGAGATGGAAGCCTTTGGAGCAGAGGTTCTGGTTCAAGCTGCCGATGTGTGCGACCGTGATGAATTGTCGGCAGTGTTGGATACTCTTCGCGCAGACCATGGACAGATCCGTGGCTTGGTCCATTGTGCCGGTGTTGCAGGCGATGGATTCCTGTACAACAAGTCTGTAGATATTTTTAACGAAGTTGTCGATCCCAAGATTCGAGGTATCCTTTTGCTTACAGAACTTCTTTCTGAGCGGAAGCCTGATTTTATGATCCTGTTTTCTTCTATGCAGTCTGCCTTTGGCGGATCCGGACAGGGCGATTATACTGCAGCAAATGCGTTTCTGGATGCCTATGCTGATTATATGCAGGCACAGGGTGTTTGCTGTAAGACTGTGAATTGGCCCGGCTGGAGTGAAACAGGAATGGCTGTGGATTACGGTGTAAGCGATGAAATGACGCTTTTCCGTTCTCTTACTACCAAAAAAGCGCTGATTGCATTTGATTTTGTGATGCGCCATGAGATCAGCAATGTGATTCCCGGTGAACTTAACATGGAATTCCTTAGTTTTGCCGAACAGATGCTTCCCTTTGCCTTGTCAACTTCTATTGGCAGAGAACTGGGACGTTATATGGCCAAGCATAGCGGAAAAAAAGGCGCCCAGGCAGGCAGATGTTTTAATCCTGATGAACTGGTGCTCCTTGGCAAGGATGCCAATGAGTATACAGCTATCGAGAAAGAGGTTGCGCTGATTTACGCTGCAGTACTGGATCTTGCAGAGATTGATATATTTGAGAATTTTAATGCTATGGGAGGCGATTCTATTATTGCTTCTGAAGTATTGAAACTTTTGAATGAACGATATGATAATATATTGAACATTTCTGATATGTTTACTTTCTCCACGGTGACGGATATGGCGGAGCATATCTGCCGGAAATTGGAGGAGAGAAACTGATTATTTCCTCCTATCCTCTGAGACAATTATTCTCGGAGGATAGGAAAAGAATCTGATGAATAATAGGAGGGGTTATATGCGAGTAGGCGTATTATTCCCGGATGAAGCATCTTTTTATGGGAAGATGGGTTCTGAGATTTATGAGAATTATCCGGACGTTCGGAAACTTTATGAAAAGATGAAGATCTGTGCGAAATTGGATCTCAGAAATTCTCTGATTTATGAAAACAATGTAAAAGAGTGGACGGAAACGGAAAAGAAACTGGCTGTTTTGATAACGCAAGTCGCACTGTATCAGTGTTGGTTTGATACCTATAAGACAAAACCGGTCGTATTTTTCGGAAATGGAGTCGGTGTTTTGAGTGCGCTTGTATGTGTCGGCACGATTTCCTTACAGAAGGCTGTTCGTATGATTCGCAAGGATAATTGGGATCTCCCCAGAATGGCCCATCTGGATGGAACGGTGTTTATGTGCAGCTACAGAAGCGCGTTAACCGATCCTTCTGTACTTAGAATCCAGAGACTGTCTGTGGACGAAAATGTGTATCAGGGAATCTATCTGTATGCGCAACACGCAGATCTCGACAGTGTGATCGAGATTGGCCCGGATAAGCGGTATACCGTAGAATTACAGAAACGGTATGAGCATAATCGACCGGTGTTTTCTTATTTTGATCATAGAGAAGATCGTGCGTTTGCATTGGAAAATTTATACTATCGGAAGCACTTTAATAACCTCTATGCGGCCAAACGGATGCTGGGGATTGGAGCGGCTACCCAGAATTACAATCAAGGAACAGAATCGGATGAAAAAATCATTGCTGCATATTCGGCATTAAAGACTTATGTGGATGAGATGATCAAAAAGCAGAGCATGGGTAGAGATGCTTTTGTCAGCGAATATGATTTTGATCTCTGTGTGAACCAGCTCAATGACATTCTTGAAGGCAAGAAGGTCCCGGTACAGGAGATTCGTGATCGTATTCTGGAATTGCAGAACGAGATCGCATCGGATCTATGCACACCATTTGCCCGATGGTTTTCTTGATTTAGGAGGAACTTCTATGGCAGAATTATATAAATTATCCAAATATGTGCTGGAGGAACTCCGAGAAAATCGTATTGACAAAAATACGGTAGTATCTCTCATTAAGAAATTTAATGAGCGTGAAGATATTGCGATTATTGGTATGGGTATGAAATTCAGTCATACCGAAAGTTACAATGATTACTGGGATATCATTCGCGAAAAGCGGACAGTAATAGAGCGCTGCTCGAAAAAGCGGATCGATTTGATCCGTGATCACTTCCCTAAGGCTATCCTTGGGAGCGAGGAGACATACTGTAAGGGATCCTTTATCCAAGATATAGAAATGTTTGATCCTGAGGTGTTCTCCATGACTCAGGAGGAAGCAACTGCAATGAATCCCGGTCACAGAATGATGCTCCAAGCGGTTTACCGCACTTTGGAAGACAGTGGGTATTTGGGAGAAAAGAATGCTGACAATAAGACGGGCGTGTTTATTGGAAACAACTTTACCAAAGATGCTCTGTTTTCCTATTCCAACATGGCACTTAGAAATGCCAATTATACATTCTCCTTTGACACGATGCTGAACAATTGGAGCAGTGGTATTGCCACCAAAGTTGCCAATACTTTTGATCTTCATGGTGGAGCCTATATGATCGATGCAAGCTGTCCTTCCAGCACGATCGCCATTGCAAATGCTTGTCAGGCGATTCGTAGCAGACAGTGCTCCACAGCTATTGCAGGTGGCCTTTTGGTAGATATGTCTCCTATTAAGCAATATAATAATTCCGGCTGGATATTCCTCCATGAAGATGATATTCTGACTCGTGGATTTGATAATGATCCCGGTGGAGCGTATATTGCCGAAGGTGCGGCTGCTGTTATGTTAAAGCCTCTGGCACAGGCCTTGGAGGATGGAGATCGGATCCATGGTATTATCTGCGGACACAGCATCAATAATAACGGAGCCAATGGATCATTTACACAAAGTAGTCCGGAAGATATCAAAAAGGTTGTTTTGAGTGCAGTAAAAAATGCCCAAATCGACGTGAATGATGTAGATTATCTCGAAGGGGAGGGCTATCCCGGAAAGATTGAAGAGGGATTGGAACTTTCAGGGTTAATATCCGGCTTTAGTCAGCTTACAGAGAAAAAACAATACTGCGCTTTGGGGACCATTTCAGGCAATGTAGGCTACCTGCAATCTGCAATTGGTGTTTTTAATTTGATTAAGGTTTGCCTTGCCATGAAGCATAAGACCATTCCACCCCAGTATCGGTTTATTGAACCGACGGATATGGTCAACTTGGTGAAATCTCCTTTCTATGTGAGTGATTATGAAAAGCCTTGGCCGGCAGACGACGGAAAGCCTCGTCAAAGTGCCATTTATTCCTATGGCTATGGTGGAAATAACTTGATGCTTTTCCTGCAAGAGGCACCGGAAGCCAAGAAAACAGGGAAAGGAAGAAAGGCTGAGATTTTTGTTCTGTCTGCTCGCAGTAAGGAATCTTTCAAACAACGAATCGCAGATATGATTGACTATTTATCCGATCCGGAAACGAAAGAAAACTTGACGGATATTTGCTATACAGCAGATGTTTGCAGACCTGCCTATCGTCAGTATCGTCTTGCAGTTTTGTGCCGTAGTAAGGAACAACTTGCACAGTCACTTCAGGATTATCTAAAAAACGGAAAGCCTCCTATGAATATGTTCTTAAAGGAACTAAAGGATGAGGGTCCGGAAAAGAAACGGAAGATCAATAGACTGTCTGTAGATGGATTAACTATGGAGGAAATTGCTACGACCTTCTGTGAAGGCACGGACTACTTATTTAATGAGTTGTTTGAGGGCATAGAGAAATGCATGGCAGAACTTCCCCAATATCCCTTTGATAAAAAGCGGTGTTGGATGGACATGGAGTCTCTTACACTGAAACAGAAGTTGACGATGTTACTCAAAAAGCCCGGGGAGGGAATAGGTCGTGAAAAGAACTAAGCTTTTTTGCATCCCCTATTCCGGAGGCTCTTCCAGTGTGTATTATAAGTGGAAAAGACTGCTTCATACTTCTATTGTACTGTGTCCGCTGGAATTGGCCGGACGTGGTCGTAGGATGAAGGAACCCTTCTATAACTCTGTCGCACAAGCTGCCGAGGACATCAGTGATATGATCCTTGGACAACTGGAGGCAGGGGAACCCTATGCCATTTATGGACACAGCATGGGTGCCCTTTTGGCTTATGAGACCTATTATGCGTTAAAAGCGAAGGGCGCCCACGAACCGGAGCATATTTTTTTCTCCGGTCGAAAAGCGCCCCAAGATGAAGCAGAGAAAAGCGAGTATTACAAGCTGCCGGAAGAAGAATTTCTCAACGTAGTTTTTCACTATGGGGGAAATACACGTGAGATCATGCAGAATCGGGAACTTTTAGACTTGTTCGTACCGATTCTTCGCGCAGACTTTAAGATTGCTGAAATATATTCGCATCAAGACCATGACAAAAAAATTCAATGTGAATGTACCGTTGTAAACGGTCGCAATGACCATAGCATTTCTAAGCCTGATGTGGTTAGGTGGAGCGATCTCATAGACGGATACTGTCAGTATCGCTGGATCAGCGGAGAGCACTTCTTCATTTCGGAGAATGTAGAGGCGGTAGCTACTTTGATCAACGACGTTCTTGCATGGACCGGGGTGCTTGTGTAATTCAATTTCCATAATATCATTGAGGAATGTTCATTATGAAAGAGAAAGAACAACTTCATGATTCCGGACGGTTGCCACATCAAGCGATGTGGCAATCTCTGGATTCAGATATATTCATTGAAGATAAAAAATGGGACAGTCCTACGATCGTGTCTATCTTTGAGGCACAGGCAAAGAAACACCCGGAAAAGACAGTGGTTCATTTCCGGGATCAGGTGCTGACCTATGGTCAATTAGACCGTTGTGCAACTGCTCTGGGGCAGCAACTTTGTCACATGGGCATTGGATCCGGAGACCGTGTAGGAATCCTTGCACAGCGTAGCTTAGAAATGGTAGTCGCTGTATATGGCGTGTTGAAGTCCGGAGCAGCATATGTACCTATTGATATAGACTATCCACCGGAACGTATTACCTACATTTTGGAGGATTCTGCGCCGAAAGCTGTATTGCTATATGGGGGGACGCTCTTGTCAGGTGTTCCGCAAATAGACCTTACCAATATCCTGAATATGTGCCCCGACGGGGAGGAACTGCCTCGGTGCAGCCCCGACGATCTTGCATACCTGATTTACACATCGGGGACAAGCGGAAAGCCCAAAGGGGTCATGATCGAGCATCGGAATGTAGTCAATTACAGTTTGCAAAATGGGGAAGGTGTCCTGCGATATTTGCCTGAGGGCGAGGGGGATACCATTGTTTCCCTGACGAATTTTGTCTTTGACATTTTTGTGACGGAACTGTTGATGGCTCCCATGCTGGGTATGACGGTGATCTTGGCAGATGATCGGGAACAGGTAGATGCAGAGGCACTGCAGAAGCTAATGGAACGACATCCTGCTGCCATTATGCAGACGACCCCCAGTCGGGTGCAACTCTACTTATCCCAAAATCATGGGGAACAAGCACTGCAATCTTTCTCATATATGATGCTTGGAGGCGAGGCTGTTTCTTCCCAACTGGTACAACGGTTGCATAGAATCAATCCTACAGCCAAGATTATCGATGTATATGGCCCCTCGGAAACCACGGTGTGGTCTACTTGTGCAGATGTGACCCATGGTGATGTTACCATTGGAACACCCATTACCGGAACCCAAGTTTACGTTTTGAACGGTATGGAACCTTGTCCCGTAGGAGTTCCCGGAGAACTGTGTATCGGCGGCAGAGGTGTGGCCAGAGGATATTTGAACCGCCCGGAACTGACGGCGGAGAAATTTATCCCGAATCCTTTTGGCATGGGGCGGCTATACCGAACGGGAGACTTAGCGCAGTGGCGTGAGGATGGAAAGCTTGAGTTTCTTGGGCGTATAGATGATCAGGTAAAAATCCGAGGAACCCGTATTGAACTGGGCGAAATTGATGCTGCCCTCCGCGAAGTTTTCGGCGTAAGGGATTGTGCAGTGATTGCTCGAGAGGACAGCAGTGGACAGAAGGAACTTTACGCATACATCGTTTCGGACCGCAACCTGAACCTCCATAATATTCGCAGAGAGATGGGGGGATTCCTTCCGGAGTCTATGATTCCCGCCTATTTTGCGCAGATCGATAAAATTCCCCTAAATGCGAATGGAAAATTAGACAAGAAGGCTCTTCCCACAGAGATTGGTTGGCTATCGCAAACCTATGTGGAACCGATTACTTCAAAGGAAAAGAAGTTGTGTTCTTTATTTGAGGAAATTTTAGATATTCAGCGTGTTGGCGCGACAGATCATTTCTTCCAAATGGGTGGACATTCTTTCCGCTCAATTCGGTTGAGAAATCGAATCGAGGAGGAATTTGGTTGTGTTTTAACCCAGAGAGAGATTTTTGAAAATCCTACACCCCGGGAAATTGCGGTTCTGCTGGATAACACATCGCGGACAGACTTCTTGCCTGTGATTCCGCATCCTGAACTTTTCAGTCTTCCGGCATCACCTCCACAGCGGGGATTGTTCTATGACAGCAGATTTAGAGAGGATGACTACTCGTATCATTTGGTGGGAGTGTATTCCTTAGCGAAAGAACTGTCTGCAGAGCAATTTCACGAGACGTTGCGACGTCTCGTCTGCCGACATGAGATTCTTCGTACGGTGTTTGGACTGGAAAAAGATATACCTTATCAAAAGATTCTGCCCTACATAGAACCCGATTTTACGGTTATAGATGATCCATGTACTGATCCTGAAACTTTGGTACGGCAATGGATCAAGCCGTTCGACTTGGAGCATGGGCCCTTAATTCGTGTGAGATTGGTTCTGCGGAAGGATGAATGGCTTTTCCTTTTGGATATGCATCATATTATGATTGACGGCATCGGCAGGAAATTGCTTCTGTCAGAGATTGCTGAAATTTATGAAGGAAAGCTTTTGCCGGACAGACAACTTCAATACAAGGATTATTGTATCTGGCTTTCACAGCGGGAACTAAGTGACCCAAAGGCATTCTGGCTCTCTCAGTATAAAACACAGTGCCCACTATTGGAGTTACCGACGGACTATAATCGTAAATTGACTGTAAAACGAAGTGGCGACTTCATCAGGATGCCTTTTTCGGAAAAGCTTAGTGATGATATTAAGCATTTTTCCATGGAACTTGGGGCTTCTGTTTATGAAGTCTTCCTCTCGGCAGCGTTTATTCTTCTCAGCAGACATTCCGGTCAGGAGGATATTGTGATCGGCAGTGCCTTTGGTGGGAGAACCAATGGATCTACAGCAACTATGCCCGGTATGTTTGCCAATACCCTTCCTCTTCGGGGATATCCTACGAAAGACAAGGATTATAGGACGTTTTTGGAGGAGGTAAAGGAACTTTCTTTACGTGGACAGGAGAATCAGGAATATTTCTTTGAAACGCTTGTACAGGATCTCCAGATTCGCAGAGATCCTACGAGAAATCCGCTTTTTGATGTTATGTTGGTAATGCAAAACGGTGCTACGGGGACATATGGAAGCGGAAAACTGCAACTTCGACCTGTGAGAGAGTTTTACTTTGGCACAACCTTTGATCTAACATTTAATGTAGAGGAAGATGGGGACGGCTATTGTCTTTCCCTTCAGTATTCTAAAGATCTTTTTAAGGAAGCAACTGCGCGTTTGTATATAGAGCATTTTTGCGCTCTCCTGAAGGATATAATCCGTGATCCGGAGAGGAGAATCGGAGATTTGTCCATGATATCCAAGGAGGAAGAAAATCTTCTGACCTCTTTCAGAGGCGAAGATGGGTTGTATGATGCAGATAAAACGATTTCCCAGCTGTTTGAGCAACAGGTGAGAAAGAATCCTGATGCAATTGCCATTGTTTGCGAGGACAGACATATTACTTATGGTGAACTGAATCGAAGGGCTAATATCCTTGCATCTCGCTTGCGAGAGGAGGGCGTAGGGCCGGAAATCGCGGTTGCCTTGTTGATCCCTCAAAGCATAGAGCGATTTATCGGTATTTACGGTGTACTTAAAGCCGGTGGAGTATATATACCTATAGATCCGAATTATCCACGGGACCGAATTCATTATATTCTCACGGACAGCCGTGCGCAGGTACTTCTCACGATGAAGCCTACCAACGAGTGGGGAATTACTACCATTGACCTGACGCAGGAAGAACTGCTCGTGGGAAATGGGATGGATTTGCCCCAATTAGCTACTGCCCATAATCTTGCTTATTGTATTTATACTTCCGGCACTACGGGGAAACCCAAAGGTGTCATGGTGGAACATCAGGGGGTTTCGAATCTGAAATCTTACTTTGAAAGCATTCTTGGGATCACCTCGGAAGACCGTATTTTACAGTTTGCAAACTATGTCTTTGATGGATCTGTTTGGGAGATGAATATGGCGCTTCTAACCGGAGCGAGATTGATCTTGGTAACAGATCAAATGGATCTGGATAAACTCTCCCGTACAATGGAACGGGAAGGTGTTACGGTAGCGAGTTTCCCACCCAATCTTTTTGTGCAGCTAAAAGATATTTCTCCGCGAATCTTAGTTACTGCAGGATCCGCTTCTGACCGTGGAATCGTAGAGAAAGCTGCCCATTGTAGATATATTAATTCTTATGGGCCAACGGAGTGTACGGTTGCTGTGACCCATTGGGAGGGTATTGCGGATGCATCTTTCGTACCTATAGGGAAGCCTATCCCCAACAAAACGGTCTATATCCTCCGCGGAGATCAACCTTGTGCGCTGGGAGTACCGGGTGAGATTTGCGTGGGAGGTGTTGGGATTGCTCGTGGCTATCTGGGACAAGAGGCTCTGAGCCAAAAGCAGTTTATTCCCAATCCTTTTGGAGAAGGTATTTTGTACCGTACCGGAGACAGGGGATTATTTTTGCCTGATGGACAGATCCGATTCCTTGGTAGAGTCGATGATCAAGTAAAGATCCGTGGGTATCGTGTAGAGCCAAGTGAGATAGAGGCCTGTTTGAGAGCGCTTCCATATGTGATAAATTGTGCTGTGATTGTCGGTCGGGATTTGGTGGGCGAGAATGCTTTATTTGCCTATGTTGTCACAAAGGGAAAGTGTTCTTTTGAGTTTTTGCGACAGGAACTTAGAAAGCAGTTACCTGATTACATGATTCCTGCCTATTTTATGGAACTGGAGCAAATCCCGGTGACTGTAAACGGCAAAGTTGATAAAGGACAACTTCCCCAAATAACGATCCACAGCGAAAGCGAGTATATTCCGCCTCGTAATCCCAAGGAAAAAATTCTGATAGATGCAATGGAGTACGTTCTGGGTACCGGAAGCATTAGTATAAAAGATTCTTTCTTTGAACTGGGCGGAGACTCTATTAAAGCCATACGAATCGTTTCTTATTTAAGAGAACGGAATTTCGGCCTTACCGTTCGTGATATTATGGAAAACGAAACCATTGAGGAAATTGCCTTGTACATTGAGAGTTTCATGGAAAATCTCTATGATCAGGGAGATTGCTGTGGTGCTGTTGCAGATACGCCTATGATTCGTTTGTTCCGCCACTGGAATTTGGCGAAGGAGGCGCATTTTAATCAAGCGGTACGGTTGACTATGGATATAGGGGAGCAAGAACTCCGCTATGCTCTGAATGTAGTTGTAAAGCATCATGATATGCTTCGCGGTGTATATAGAGATCGTAAATTGGTCATTCTTCCCTATAAAGAAGACAGTCATTTTGACCTATATACCGATTGTGTGCCTGAAACTGTAGATTTGGAGGATCGGATCACGGCGAAGTGTTCAGAGGTACAGGGGACTATTGACCTTGCTAATGGACCTTTGATAAAGACGTGTATTTTTAAAACGACCCAAAGAACCGAGGTTGTGATCGCAGTACACCATCTCCTCATTGACAGTGTATCGTGGCACGTTTTTATAGAGGATTTGTATACAGCTGTAGACGCTTATCGACAAGGAAGGGCTCCAAAGTTACCGCTTAAAACGGTCTCTTTCCAACAATGGGCAATGTTGATAGAGGATTATAGGAAATCTGATGAACTTGAAAAGGAAAGAGACTATTGGCGGATCGTGGCCAATGAGATTCCCAAAGGAAAACTAAAGCAGTTTTCTCGGGAGGAAGGCAATGTTAAACAGGTAACGATCTCGCTAAATTCGGCTCAAACAGAACAACTTATCACTGAGGCTTGCAATGCCTATCATACTCAGATCAATGATCTTCTCTTAGGGGCCATGTCTTTAACCATAAGAGAACTTACAGGCCAGAAACAGGTGATTATCTGCTTGGAGGGCCATGGAAGAGAGCCGATTCATGTATCTGTAGATACGGACCGAACGATTGGCTGGTTTACCTGTGCTTATCCTGTTTTGCTATCGTGCACAGACTCCGTTGCCGAGGCAATTATTGAAACCAAGGAAATGCTCAGAAAGGTGCCTAATCGTGGGTTAGGATTCGGTTTGCTGTATCCTCCTTCTGTATTGGACGATATCAGTATCTACTTTAATTATATTGGACAATCACAGGAAGTTGGCTCTGTAGGAGAGACCACCGGAAAAGAAAACGCTGTAGGTGGCCCCATTAATTTTAACGGTGGAATTTTCGATGGTTGTTTGACCTTCCAAATTACCGGAGGAAGAGGCTGGACACCAAGAATAAACCTTGCAGCGATTGGGGAGGCATACCGAAAGCACCTTATAAAGATCATTGATCATTGTCTGAACGCAGAAGAGTCTTACCTGACCTATGCTGACGTGGATGCAGAGGATCTGGAAGATGCGGACTTTGACGAGATCAGTGCCCTTTTGGGTTTGACCGAATGATACTGTTTCTTGATAAAAT
>JAZSAO010000145.1:0-5376 GCA_045601945.1 Faecousia sp.
GTACAAGACGGCTTCCTGCTGGAATACAGCAAGCCCCTGTCTCTCCCCGTCCCCAAATTCTATCGGAGCCTAAACCCCAAAGTAGGTCTTATGAAAATGATCCCCGGTGCCGACCACGGATTGCTGTCTTATTTGCTGGAACGCAATGATGCGGTCATTATCGAAAGCTACGGTGTAGGCGGTCTGCCCTCTTACGAAGGAAGCGGCTTCTTCGATGTGATTCGAGAAGCTGTAACACAAGGGAAAACCATCGTCATGACCACCCAAGTTCAGAACGAGGGAAGCAACCTGTCTGTCTACGATGTAGGATTCCATCTAAAAAACACTTTGCAGGTCTTAGAGGCCTACGACATGACCACAGAGTCTGTTGTAGCAAAGCTGATGTGGATCTTAGGACAAACCAAAGATCCTACAGAGGTGCGGCGGCTGTTTTACGCTCCCGTATCCCATGATCTTCTGTACTCCAAGGAGGTTCGTCGATGAATCAAGAATTGCTGGAACAACAGCTTTTAGAATTACCCATTGCCCAATATGAGTTTTTTGAAACAGAGGAACTGGAATTTGCCCAACGGATCCGCACCATCTGCGAAACAGAATGTCCCCGTTACGGCAAGTCCTGGGCTTGTCCCCCTGCAGTAGGAACCGTAGAGGAGTGTAAGGAAAGATGCCTTTCCTACCCCCATGGGCTGCTGATCGTCTCTCTGGCAGAGGTCAGCAGTATTTCCCACATTGTAGAATGTCTGGCAACCCGTGCTCCCCACGAGGCCATGACCCGTCAGGTTATAGGTCTAATGGAGGCGCAGGGACTGGAAGTCTACGGTCTGTCTACGGAATCCTGCGCCATCTGCGACAAATGTACCTACCCCGATGCGCCCTGCCGTTGCAGGGAACAGATGCTCCCCTGTCTGGAAAGTCACGGCATCGTCGTCACAGACCTTGCAGACCGCCACGGTATCGAATATCTCTACGGTCCTCAGGTGGTCACCTGGTTCTCCGTTTTGCTCTATCGTGAATCCTAATAAACGAACTGCCTATTTTGCACGCAATGTAAAAATAGGCAGTTCTATTATTCACCATTGGCTCTTTACAGTATCCATTAAGCACGATATATTTGGTATATAATACTGTTTCTTGATAAAATGGTTAGAAAACCATTTTATCGCAGGATAAATATCCTGCACCGCCTTAGGCGGAAGAAACAGTATTACAGGTTATTTCTTGGCGGCCATGCCGCCATGCCGCTTATTAGCGGCATAATAAAACGGTCAATCCGTTTTATTAGAAATAAGTATGAGACATGTCGTATTCACAGGCTCAGAGGCACAGCGGAAAGCAAACCTGTCCAAGTCCGGCATTTCCGCCTCCTATGTCCACATGGATGCCAAGGGAAACGAGGTACACCGGATCACCGAAAACGGCACCTCCCGTTTCTACTGCGACCTGTGACAAAAGACCCTTGCCGAAACTGACGAAATCATTTCTGCCGCACCCTTTACCGATGTTGCCCCCGGTGAATACTACTACAAGTCGGTTCTTTGGGCTGTGGAAAAGGGCATTACCAACGGCGTAAGCGCAAGCCGCTTCTCCCCCGATAGCAGTTGCACCCGTGGGCAGATCGTAACCTTCCTCTACAGAGCCTTAGCATAACCCTTCAACCCCATAGGGATGGGTTTTGTGAGTTTCTTCTCGCAAAGTCCATCTCTTTTTTTACGTTCCCCTCAAAAACATAGAATGCTTTACACTTGGAAGAAAAACCCTCTAAAATTTTGATTCATACCCTTGCGAAACCTTGTTTTTTATAGTATAATTTTTATGTTCAAGAACTATGTTCTTTTTTACGAACTCTTTTGTGTTCTCCATTCGGAAGAAACGAGGTATTGTGATATGTCTACCTTCTATATAAATGGTAAAGAAGTTACACCGAAAAAAAATCAAAAGCTCCTACGGTATTTACGTGATGAGCTTCACATCCTGTCTGCCAAAGACGGCTGCAGCGAGGGTGCCTGCGGTGCCTGTACGGTACTGATCGATGGAGAGCCCTGTCGTGCCTGTATCCCCGACACCGACCGATTAGCCGGCAAGCACGTTCTCACAGTAGAGGGTCTCAGCGATTGGGAAAAGTCTGTCTATGTTTTTGCCTTCGGTGAAGCAGGTGCTGTCCAGTGCGGCTTCTGCATCCCCGGCATGGTTATATGTGCCAAGAGTCTTCTGGATCGTGTTCCCGATCCTACAGAGGAGCAGATCCGTTTTGCTATCCGCAACAATTACTGCCGCTGTACCGGCTATGTTAAGATCGTAGGCGCCATTAAGCTGGCCGCTAAGATTTTCCGCGAGGGCAAGCTACCCCTCCCCACCGCCTCCGATTGGAAAATCGGCTCCCGTGTCCACCGTCTGGATGTGGAAGAAAAGGTTCTGGGCTACGGCAAGTACCCTGATGATTTCTATTTTGACGGCATGATCTACGGCTCTGCCCTCCGTTCCAAGTATCCCCGTGCTCGTGTGATTTCCATCGATACTTCTAAAGCCGAGACTTTCCCCGGTGTGGTCTGCGTTCTCACAGCCACCGACATTCCCGGTAAGAATCTCATCGGTCACTTGGTCCACGACTGGCCCGTTATGATCCCCGTCAACGGCATTACCCACTTCTTGGGAGATGCCATTGCACTGGTTGCCGCCGAGACTGCAGAAATTGCAGAAAAGGCAAAGAAACTCATTAAGGTCGAGTACGAAATTCTCGCCCCCGTTAACAATCCCACAGAGGCCGCCGCTCCCTATGCTCCTCTGGTTCATAAAAAAGGCAATCTCCTCGCCCACAAGCACGTATCCCGAGGCAACGCCGAAGAGGCCATCAAAAACTCAAAGTTTGTTCTCCACGAGCAGTTCCAAACCCCATGGACGGAGCATGCTTTCTTAGAGCCGGAATGTGCCGTTGCCGTTCCGGAAAAGGACGGCGGTGTTCTGCTCTACACCACAGACCAGAGTTCCCACACCACACTCCACGAAGTCGCCCTCATGCTGGGCCTTCCCTACGATAAGGTCAGGGTTCAGAACGCGCTGGTAGGTGGCGGTTTCGGCGGTAAGGAAGATATGACCGTCCAGCCCTTAGCCGCTCTCATTGCTTATAAAACCGGCAGACCTGCAAAGTGCAAACTGACCCGTGCAGAATCTCTGCTGATCCACCCCAAGCGTCACCCCTTTGATATGGATTTCACCTTAGGCGTAGACGAAAACGGCATTATTCAGGGCGTTAAGGCAAAGGTCATTTCCGACACCGGTGCCTATGCATCCTTGGGTGGCCCTGTTTTGGAGCGAGCCTGTACCCATGCGGCAGGCCCCTATGCTTACGAAAATTTTGAGATCGACGGCTATGCCTATTATACCAACAATCCCCCTGCAGGTGCCTTCCGTGGCTTCGGTGTTACCCAAACTTGTTTCGCAATTGAAACTCTATTGAATATGGCGGCAGATCTGGTAGGCATCACCCCCTGGGAGATCCGTTTCCGCAACGCCATCCGTCCCGGCGGCGTTCTCCCAAATGGACAGATCGTAGACGGCTCCACCGGTCTGGTAGAAACCCTGCTGGCTATTAAAGAAGATTATGATAATGCCAAAGTCAAAGGCATTGCCTGCGCCATGAAAAACGCAGGTGTTGGCGTCGGCATCCCCGACTGGGGTCGTTGCAAATTGATCGTTGAAGAAGATTGCAAAGTCCATATTTACACCGGCGCATCCTGTATCGGTCAGGGCTTAGGTACGGTACTGGTACAGATGATCGTTTCCAACACCAATCTCAGCCGCGATGACATCATGTATGAACGTTCCAACACATGGATCGCTCCAGACTCCGGTGATACCTCCGGTTCCCGTCAGACTATGATCACCGGCGAGGCTTGCCGCCGCGCCTGCTTGCAACTCCACGAAGCCCTTGCAGGAAACAGCCTGAAAGACATGGTCGGCAAGGAATTCTACGGAGAGTATTTGGCAAAGACCGATCCCTTGGGTGCAGATGTTCCCAATCCTGTTTCTCACGTTGCCTACGGCTATGCTACCCAGATGTGTATTCTGGACGAAGAAACCGGCTTTATTAAAAAGATGGTTGCCGCTCACGATGTAGGAAAGGCCATCAACCCCCTGTCCTGCGAAGGACAGATCGAAGGCGGCGTTGTCATGTCCATGGGCTTTGCCTTAACCGAAAGCTACCCCATTGACAATAACAAACCCACCGCAAAATTCGGTACTTTAGGTCTTTTCCGCGCCCATCAAACGCCGGAGATCAAGGCCATCGTCATTGATAAGCCCGGTCTGAATGTGGCCTGCGGAGCCATTGGCATTGGTGAGATCACCTCTATTCCCACAGCACCTGCTATTGCAGATGCCTACTACCGTTTAGACGGTGAGCGCCGTTTCAGTCTGCCTCTCAGCGGTACACCCTACGAACGCCGATAAAGGAGGTCTGTCATAATGATCGTTAAGAAAAAATTCCCTCAAAAGGTCGCTTGTGTCCACTGTAACGGTGGTTGCCGTGCCAAAAAGAGAGAAGACGGCTCCGATATGTGCCACTACGGCTGCACCGGTTGCGGAGAATGTATGGATGTGTGTCGTTTCGGTGCCATTTCCCTGAATGCTTACGGTGTAGCCGAGGTTGACGAGAGCAAGTGCATCGGTTGCGGTGCCTGTTACCGCGCCTGTACCCAACGTGTCATCCACCTCCGTGTAGAGGCCAACCCCATTGTTGTTCTCTGCTCCAATAAGGATGCTCGTTGCCTCCATGTGTGCGACGTATCCTGTATCGGTTGCCGTCTGTGTGAAAAGGCCTGCCCCGCCGGAGCAATTAAGGTTTCAGAAAATCGAGCCTTTATCTTCTCCGATAAATGCCTGTCCTGCGGTGCCTGTGCCATGGCCTGTCCCCGAAACGTCATCCACGACAAGCGCGGCATCCTAACACGCCGCATCTGACCTAACCTAAAATCGGAAGCAAATCCCATAAGGATCTGCTTCCGATTTTTTGTTTGCAATTCCATTACCCATAAGCCTCATACCGCAACCCTACCGTCAATTTTCGTTTATCGAACCGGTTTAAGTTAGTAACCGCCCTTGCCTCTCCAATGGGAGAGGTGCCGCGACTGCGGCGGAGAGGGCAGTAGGAATTCCGGTTTTTGTACAGATTTCGTAGTAGGCAGAGAAGTTGGGTTACGGCATGGTATCCACGATCGAGAATAGAAAAAAAGGAAGCGGTCTTGCACGCGCCCATACTTTACTCCCTGCGGGGCGGTACTTTCTTGTGTTGACAAGAAAGTACCCAAAGAAGCAACCAGAGGAGAGGCGCTGAACAGATTTCCTATCGGCACCATGGTGGTCTCACAGCTTTTCTCCTCG
>JAZSAO010000146.1:0-6238 GCA_045601945.1 Faecousia sp.
CGGGCGAAGACATGGCTTCGCCCCTACAGTGGGCGCAGATATTTTTTGTTGGTAATGCTATATCTTAGGCTTTGCTTACTAAAAGTGATAGCCTAAAACACAATTAACAGGCAGTTTCCGGTGACTCCTACGAGTCACGGGAAACTGCCTCCCATTTTGTCTGATTGCCTTAGATATTTTAAGTTGTGGATAGGGAATCCCTACCGGGGGCAATGATGGGGATACAGCTATAATACTGTTTCTTGATAAAATGGTTAGAAAACCATTTTATCGCAGGATAAATATCCTGCACCGCCTTAGGCGGAAGAAACAGTATTACAGGTTTTATGTAAAATACACCTATGATCTCCTTGACAGGGTGGTTAAGGAAGTGTATTATACAAGTAGTAGCAATATCACCAAACAGGTCCTCTATGTCTATAATGCACAGGGTGCATTGGGCAAGCAGGACAGGGGGCGGTTCTCTGTCTTGGTGAGAAAAGTTGCAATTTCTCAATGAAAAAGCATAAATATCTTTAAATCCGGCGCAAAATAATACGCAGGACATAGAATCGGCCCCTGTCCTGCGGGCCCTGCTGCCATGGAAAGCACCGTCTGAGTACAAAGCTAAATAAGCCCAACAGCACCGACCCCGAGAACACTCTCGGAGCCGGTGCTGTCAATGTCTGGGAGCTAAGAACATCTGCCCTCAACGCTGTTAGATTTGACGCTTACACTGTTACTAATACTAAAAACAAGAGCACCGAGGGAGAATAAATGTGACTCCGGTTCGATGCTCTAAAAAAGGAGGGTATTATTCAGTCAGATGAAGGTTCTACGCATGAATACCGTTGAGCTTTATCCTCGTGAATGTCCAACCAAGCCGACTGAGGTGATGCTTTTTACGGAATGAATCAGCTAAAATTTCCGTTTTTGTCACAAGTCAGAGTAAGATCGACAGTTTCTCTTTTTACGGTAATGCCCAACATTTTTCGGCCGAGTTCCACAGTTGCATTTGCGGTATTTCCACTAACCCATGATGTTTTGGAACTTGTATACCAAGCATCCACATAAATCGTGACAGTGCAATTACAGGATGTACAGCTGGAAGTTACTCCGTTATAGGTATAGGATCCGGTTAAGGTGATCTTCCATTGCATTTCATCGTCACTGCTATACCGGGTGTAGTTCTTGCTTTTGGTGACGGTAGTTCTTGCTATACCGGGTACGGTATCGACCTCAACCAAAATATATCCACCATCATCAAGATAAATGATCTCTATACTACTGGTTTTACACTGTGCAGATACATGAGCGGTAGGAATAATCGACAAGAGTGAAACTACTACAAGAATAAAGGATATGAACTTTTTCATGGACTTTCTTCCTTTCTTGTTATGCAGATGAATTATTTTCCAGTAAAATAATTATATCGCGAATTAATCTATGGTAATAATTGCATAACCATCATCTTGGGCCTCATTGCGATACAGTGCACATGTAACAGCTACGGCCCAAGTAATTACAATGAAGGCTAGCACAATTGCAATGGTGCTCAGCACCAGTTTGCGAATGCGAAATTTCTTTAAAATATCTGCAGTCCCCATGCCTTCTACATAGGAGGCAGCAATGCTTTCTGGCTCGCCGAAACGTGATATCACAGCATTATAATCTGCTTCGGGATGATCCGCTATGAAGAGAGAAACTTCATCACGGATTTGCTCCATGATACGCTTTTTCATTTTCTGAGAACATGGGAGCACACTACGAACACGGCGAAGGTATTTCTTTGCAAAACGGTTATGAATCATATTTTCTCTGTTTCTCCTTTGATGATTTGGTAGATACCTTGTGTGACCTTTTCATAATCCTGTATCAGATCACGAAGATGTTGTAAGCCCTCATCCTCTATATGATAATACACTCGGGTCATACGTTTGCCGACTAAAATCTTCCTGTCAGAAATATAACCTTGTTCTTGCAGCTTATAGAGCACGGGATACAAAGAACCTTCCTGAGTGACAACAGCACCCCCACTAAGTCGGTCGGTTTCCTGTACTAACTGATAGCCGTACATGTCCTCTTTTGCAAGTAGTGATAAAATAATCATAGACATTACGCCTCGCTGAAATCCTGTACGAATTTGATTGTTCATGCACACCACCTACATTATTGTTTTCTATTAACTATCATACAAAAATATAATGGCAAGTCAATACTTTTTCTACAAAAATAGTTATTGACAAAATATATTTTATGTTGTATAAAAATAGTAGATGAATTTGCATTTTTAGCATTTCGACAGTATCGATTGACAAAATAGAGTCCGAGAGAGGGAGAGGGTAGGCAGAACCTTATTTTTCGCCATCTGCCTCTCTCGGCTATTTTAAAATAAAATGTGTATTGGGCTATGAGACCTTTCGCCAAATCAAGACACTTTTGCATTGGGAAAGTTTTTGAATGTTTGTAAATATTTAGCAAGAACATAATATAATGGCATACAATAGTTTTGCCATGTATAGAAAGTAATGGAACTGCGGTTGGTGCTGCAGTCTCTGGAATCGCTTTTCGAGGATTATGCTATGAAACTATTTCATCTACAATGGAAACGATTTATCCGCAGTCCGTTCCTTGTGGCCATTGCCGGTTGCACAGTAGGATATCTTTGTCTTTGGACGAGGGAGTTTTCCTATTTGGAGCAAACTGTCTCCACCTCTTTTCATATTGCACAGGATCTCATAAATGGTCTGTCCATGTTTTTGGGACTCTGTGCTTTTTTGTTTTTGGGACTGTTTATGCTCCTTTCCTATGAACAATTTCGGGGAGCCTCCGCTTATGGAACTGAAGAAACCATCAATGCTTCGACAGCCGGGAGGAAGAAACATTTTATCTCTCAGACTGTATTCCTAGTGCTTTTTGCTGTGGGACTATGGCTTTTGATTTCCATTCTGTGCTTCTATCAGTTATGGGATCATAGAGAATTGAACATACCTAAGGAACTTTACAAAAATCTGTTTGCTGCCACGATACTCTATAGCTTTTTACCTTCTCTTGCAGGCATTGCCTTTGGGGCAGCATGGCAGGGAAAGAAGGGTAAACTCGGCTTTTATTTCTTCTTTACAACTGTAGTATTCTTTTCCGGTCGTTTGGCGGAGGAACTGTATCAGACTCTGGGGACTCTTTTGGGTAATGCTCTTTCCCCACAGATAGGAATTGGAATACAGAAATGCATGGATTTTCTGTACCGCATACAGCCGGTGTATAACAATGTTGCTAATTCCACCTACGGCATTGGTATAGAGCCCTATCGTTGGGCGATTCTTCTGTTTTGGATACTGGGAGCATGGGGAGTTTATCTATTGAAGGCAGGACGGCTTTCCTTCAAAGCATCCGGGGTACTCCTTGTTACCTTTGCTTTGACCTGTGGAAGCTTTGCATGGTACTGCGATCACGATCCACAGGAATATATTCAAACACCCTATAAGCGTCTTGCAAGGTCTGACCCCACATATTATGCAAATCTAAAACAAAAGGGACAAACGGCGGAATTTACAGTAGAAACCTGCCAAATAGAGCTTTTTGTTTTTGATCGGCTTTCGGCAGAGGTGCGATTAACTCTGGAACCCATAGTTCTATCGGAATATACTTTTACTTTACACCATGACTATGAAGTAAAAAACATTACAGATGGAGTTGGAGGTGAACTAAAGTTTTCCTGCGATCAAGATTACATTACTGTATACAATCCTACAGGTGCTCCTTTAAGAGAACTTTGCTTCTCCTATTCGGGGTGCCATTCCTCCTTTTACTCCAACAGGCAGGGACTTTATCTCCCGGGAGGCTTTGCCTTCTATCCCATGGAGGGAAAAAGAATAATTGATTCCAATGGTATGCTTTCGGCTGAAGGAAAAGCTCTTTCTGTACGATATTACGATGTGGAAATCCACTTCTCTTTACCAGCGTTCAGTAATCTTTCACAAGGAGCAGACAAGCATTTTTGCGGAGCTGCAGACAGCCTCAGTATCGTAGGTGGTATGTATCGTTGCGAGGAACAAGACGGTGTACGGCTGATTATGCCATGGGCCTTTGAAACAGAGCGTGTCTTACAGGATCTGTCAGAGGAGCTGAATAAGGTAGAGTCTCAAATCGGATTGACATTTTCTCAACCACAATGGACTACGGTAATCTACTCTCCAACGGTTATCCTGCCCACCGGCTCTACAGGAGAATGCGTCAGCATGGGAGATACCCTCCTTGTGGGAATGACTTATACAGGTGCCGATATAGGTCAAATACTATATGCAGCATGTGCTGAATCAGTAAGTGCTGCCCCTGCTTCTGCCGTAAAGGATTTGTATTTACAGATTCTTCGAGACATGCTCCATGGAGATCCTACGGGGATGCAATCTCTGCAGACATTATTTGATGATACAAATCCCGAAACATTCTCCCCGTCAGAATACCTTTCGGCAGAGGAGCAGGAGTCGATGACAATAGGCTATTACCTTTATCATATTATGAAGAAAAGTTCTCTGCCGGAACTGATGAAAACAATAGAGGCGTGGCTTTTGCAAGAATGCCATCAAGATGATTTAGCATTTGTAAAAAGCCTTTGGGAAGGAGTGAATAACCATGCTGGAAATTAGAAATTTGACAAAGTCATTTGGGCAAAAGAAGATTCTTAACGACCTTTCTTTGGAACTCCGTCCAGGTGTGGTGGCTCTCTTAGGACCTAACGGAGCAGGAAAAACAACACTCCTCCGCTGTCTCCTGGAGCTATATCCCCCGGACGCGGGTAAGGTCTTCTGGGAAGGACAACCCGTAGAGCACAAGGGCATCCTACCTGGCAAATGTGGCTACCTTCCGCAGAATTTCGGAGTCTTTCCCAATCTGACAGTATTTGAAATGATGGAATATTTTGCCGTACTGAAAAATATCCCCAAAAGAAAACGAACGCAGGAGATATTGAAACGGTTAGAGCAGGTTAGCTTATCCCAACGGGTCAAAAGCCCTTGCCGAACCCTTTCAGGGGGTATGATTCGCAGATTGGGTATTGCCCAGGCACTTTTGGGAGATCCTCCTGTTTTGGTGTTTGACGAACCCACCGCAGGACTCGATCCAGAGGAACGACTGCGATTCAAGCTTTTGATCCACGATCTCAGCAAGGAACGTATCATTCTCATATCTACTCATATCGTAGGGGATGTAGAGGCTCTTTGTAGTCAAGTTGTCGTTATGGATAGCGGCCAGGTTATAGCCGATCTTCCCCGTGGTGAGCTTGTGCAAAAAGCAAAAGGACTTGTGTGGAAGGTTCCCAAAGAGGATAATGTTGTTCTCCCCCAAGGTGCTTACATCCGTGCTATGGGAGAAGATCTGCAAGGAGATATTCTATTCGTTCTCTCTCAAACTCCTGTAGGAGAGTCTGTGGCTCCAACCTTGGAAGATGGATATCTGTGCTACCTGAAGGGGATAAATCCATGATACGGAAGCTTCTGTTTGATTTAAAATCTGTTTGGAAGTGCCTATTGCTTATGACACTTCTTTCCTGGGGTGTGCTCCCCATGCTTAACATCTACCAAATGATGCTTTTCCCCAAAGAGCAGATTTTTTACAGCATTATGTCTCAGGCACAGCTTTTTCTTCCGCTAACAGTCTCCCTTCCTGTTGCGATCTATTTACGGCAGCTTTTTGACGGAGGAAACTTTGAGACACTGCACGCCCTTCCGGGAATTTATAGGAAGGGGCCTATGGGTGTTCTGCTTTTAGAGGCGGTGTGTCAGATACTGATTGTTCCTGTTTTTCTTTGGTATGGAAGATGTTACGGAGAATTCCTTTGGCCGGAGTTTCTGCGTACAGTGTGCCAAAGCTTTTTTATGCAAAATTTAGCCTATGTGGTAATCTACTTAGCTAAAATTCCCATTTCGGGCGTGGCTTCCCAAATCCTCACCGCCAGTGTAATGCAAATGGCGGTGACAGGCATGGGGAGAGAGGACTCTCTGCTGAGCCAATTGACCGTCTATGCCCGTTATACGCCGTTTGCCCAACGTCCTTGGAGTCCTTTGCAACTTGCCGTAACCGCCTCATTAGGCTTGGCCTTTTTCGTCATGGCCGCAATGCGAACCAGAAACGCTCTCAAGTAACGGAGGTTTTCAAATGAAAAGATTTATATCATGGATTACTTTTTTTATCCTTATTGGAATTATGATTTCCTGTGTCGGTTGTACAACTACCCAATTGGCTTTGCCGGGGGCATCGAGCG
>JAZSAO010000147.1:0-2264 GCA_045601945.1 Faecousia sp.
ATTACGCAAAATAAGCTCCGGTACTTATTGTAAGTGCCTCGGGCGATGCACCCGCAAGGGGTATGCCGCATCCGTAAGGCTCGTTCCTCGCCAACGGCTGCGCAAACACAGCATCGCCCCTACAAGACCTTTACGAACTTGTAAATCAGTTCGACAAACGAAAATTTGAGCATTAGCCCACCTTTTTCTTGCTATCCTTTTATGCTATCATCGAAGCATACAAAATATCATTTATAAGCTTGTACACATCCCAAGAGTCTGTTTTCCCTTTAAAACAGACTCTTGGGATTTCTGGAAGTTTTTTAAATTTTGTCCAATTTTTCCATGAGGAACCGTCTTAATAGATAGAGCGCGCTTAAATAGAAAGGAGCCGAACCGAACATGAATTTTGATGGGTTATTTTCGGCATACCATCGACAAATGCTGTTTGTAGCCAATCGGATCTTGGAAAATCAAGCTGATGCGGAGGATGCGGTACAGAATGCACTGCTAAAACTCTATCGAATCCGCCGCAGTCTCCCGGAAGATCCCCGTGTTCTGAGAGCCTACGTCCTAACAGCAGCAAAACACGCCGCCTTGGATCTAAAGGAACAGGAAAAGAAGACGGTAAACATTGACGACCTTGTTCTTTCCGGAAAGGAAGAGGTCTTCGATAAAATTGCAGCTTCGGAGGATTATGCTCGGCTTTTGGAGACGATCCATTCCCTCCCCCCACACTACAGGGACGTCCTTATGCTCCGATATGTGCAGGAGCTGAGCGTGAAGGAAATCGCACAGCTTCTGGGCAGAAATGAGTGGGCGATCCGCAAACAGCTTGCCAGAGGGAAAACTCTGGTTCAAAAAAAATATGAAAGGAGTTCATCATTATGAAATCTTTGACCCCGTTTCAAGAGGCTCTTCTTGCCTCTGCAGAAGCCCAATTTGCAGACGTGCCGGCAGAAGATCAAGTCGAAATCCAACCCTCCCCGGAATTTTACAATAGCCGCCCCGGAAAGAGGAAATCCCGAAAGCCCCTCCGCAAAGCTATTCTCATTGCCGCCGCTGTAGCACTGTTTGCAGGTATCGCCTTCGCCGCCCACTACTTCACACTGGGCAATGTGGAAGTATACGACTATCCCTTCCCTGCAGAGGTGGAAGCCTGCGATGTATATGTCATTAAGTTCCATGAGGAATTTGCAAACTCCCATGCTCCCGAAACCATCGAAACCTTTTATCTGCCCACTTTGGATGTCAGCGTAGAAACCGCAGATGCGGGCTGGGTGAAGGTGTCTGACGGGGAGAAAACCTTTTATCCCCTTTTAGAGCACACCGATTTTGAAGATCCCGAAGCAGGGGAAAACACGAATTATATCCAATTTGCAGATAAAATGCCTCAAAAACCCACCCGTTTTTCTTCAGGTTGGACCCTCTATTCCGAAGATTACATGAACTCACGGCAGATCACCTACTGGCAAAAAACCGCCAAAGGTGTCCCCATCGGCACTGATTTTTACTCCATTGCATACCTGCCTGAGTTCTGCTCCGAAAATCAAGTAGAAATCCTGCAGATCGGTCCATACGAGGTATTATCCATTTTTGTAGATTGGATAGGTCCCCATTCTCGCGAGCCTCACACAACGACCTATTGGTTCTGGACAGACGGAGATTATATTTTTCAGCTATCAGCCGATGATGCAGACATAGGCTATATGCAAGCCCTTATGGAAAGTGTTCAGCCTGTAGATGACCCGTTCACGGAAATTATGCAATCCACGGAAGACACAACGGAAGATTTCGGTGAATGATCCCATAAACCCCAAGCCACGGAAACAGTTCCCCTCTGCTTCCGTGGCTCCCTTCTGCCGTTTTTATGAATACCGTGGCCAAAGCAACGCCCCATTCTATATAATGTCTGCTGAACAAGTCGCTCTTGCGAGAGAAATCTATCTTTCTCAGCGTGGGAAGTCGATGATCCGTTCGTCATATCTCGGTTCGATGAAACGTGATTTCATCTTCAAATTTTCGTTTATCGAACTGTTCATCAAGTTGGTATAGACCCTTGCCTCTCCAATGGGAGAGGTGCCGCGACTGCGGCGGAGAGGGCAGTAGGCACCTAAAATTTGAAGAAATCTATCGTAGTAGGTACCGTTTTCTGCTCATCATCCTACGGACTCGGTACTTTAGAGGTAATCCCTACTGCCCTCTCAGTCGCCCAAGGGCGACAGCTCTCCCAGAGGGAGAGCCAAGAGACTCTGCGGACTTGGTAAAGACCCTTGCCTCTCCAA
>JAZSAO010000148.1:0-4469 GCA_045601945.1 Faecousia sp.
CCGCTTGGCCTCCGACTTCACCGCAACAGACCGTTCCGGTCACAGTGCTTTCTACGCAGATGAAAATGTAGTCGTAGTAGATACCATTGCTCCCGGCATTACCGTCAGCTACGATAATCTGAATGCATCCAATGGCAAGTATTTCGATACAGATCGTACTGCTACCATTGCAATCGAAGAAGCCAATTTCTTCTTTCAAGATCTTGAAGATGGACTTCTAAAGATTATGGTAAGCGAAACCGATGCCATGGGCAATACCGTAGACACCCTTGTAAAACCCACATTCACGAAAAACGGTGACATCTATACCGCTGAGGTGCATTTTACAGAAAATGCTGACTATACCTTTGACATCTCGTATACGGATCGAGCCGGGAATGTGTTTGATTCTTACGAAAAAGACAGTTTTACCATCGATAAGATCCCTCCCCGTCTTTCCGTATCCTATGACAAGAGCGTATCTGTGGATGGCTACTATTTCAAGGAAAATGTGATTTTGCGATTCACTGTAGAAGAACACAACTTCCGCGCAGAGGATATCCATCTTCAGGTCCTTGCATCAGATGTTACAGGCACAAAGTCTGTAGACCTTTCTCAAAAAGGCTACGAATCTTATCTCCGCAATCCTTCCAATTGGACACGAGAGGGCGATGTTTTCACCGCAGAGATCACATTGGATGCCGAAGGTAACTACCAAATCTCAGCAGATTACACGGATCTGGCCAATCTTTCTCAGGGTGCTCCCGTGGAAGCTTCTCTGTGCATCGATAAATCTATCCCCTACGATTTGGAGATCCATTATGAACCCGGCTTCGTAGGAACCATTTTAGAAGCACTCACATTCGGCTTCTACCAAGCTCCCGTAGATGTTACCCTCAGGGCTAAGGATGATTTTGCCGGAATAGATCATTTCATTTACAGCTACGCTCTCCAAGACGGCGTCAGCGACATTAACAGTGGCAAAACTACTGTCATTGTTCAGGAAGAAGATTTGATCATCGACGGAAACCATGCAAGCTACACCTTCACCATCCCCGCACAATTTAGAGGTAACGTCTCCTTTAAGGCTGTAGATAAGTCTTTGCGTGAAAGCAGCATTGCAGATGAACAGATTCTGGTGGTAGATAATGTCGCTCCCGGCATCACCGTTTCTTATGATAACCGCAATGCACTCTTTGGATCTTACTATAATGCAGACAGAACCGCTACCATTCGGATCACGGAAGCAAATTTCTTTGCACAAGATGTTGAAGACGGCCTGCTGAACATTACTGTCGGAAAGACTCTGAACGATGGTACACACAGCGTCACTCATCCCAAGCCTGCATTTACCAAGGATGGCGATGTCTACACCGCAGAGATCACCTTTGCAGAAAATGCAGACTATACATTCGATATCTCCTATACTGACCGTTCCGGAAATGTCTTTGACTCCTACGAAGAAGATCACTTTACCGTCGATAAGATCAGTCCTGAGATTCTGGTTACTTATGATAACAATAACGGTCGAAACGGAGATCAGTTTAATGCCGGTCGTACCGCAACCATCCAAATTATAGAGCACAACTTCACTCCGGAGCAGGTCATTGTAGATGTCAGCGCAAATGGCACTCCCATGGATAGCTATGGTCATATGCTCCAAAATATGTCGTCTTGGGTCAAGGATGGAGACGTATATACTGCAGAAATTACTTTCACAGAAGAGTCTCATTATACCTTCGACATTCACTGTACCGATATGGCCGGTCTTTGGAATGATTCCGTTGATTACAGCGACAGCGTTGCCCCCAATAAGTTCACTATTGATAAGACCGCACCTACCGATTTGTCAATCACCATAGCAAATGAATCCATTCTGGGTAACAACAGCATTGCCTTCGATACTTTCTATAACAAGGCCATTTCCATTCGGCTGTCTGCAGAATTTGATATCAGCGGCATGGAGTCCATGGAATATCAGAAAGTCTCTTCCGTATCTCAATACTCCTTAAACGGAGATTGGACCACATACAATGAAGAAACAGGCATTATGATTGCCCCCAGCGAAAAGTTTGTTCTCTATTTCCGTGCAACCGATCGCGCAGGAAATCGCACCATTGTCAATTCCACAGGTATCGTGGTAGACGATCAGATGCCTACAGGTGAGGTCAACGCACCTTCTATCGACATTATCCCCTCCCCTGCACATCTAAACGGCATCCATAAGGATGATGTATCCGTAAGCCTGAAGGTTCTGGATCCCAAATACGCAGGAAACACCCCCAGCGCATCCGGATTCTATTCCGGCTTAAAGTCCGTTACCTATCGGATCTACACCTTGGATACGGGAGAAGAGCAATCCGGTGTTCTAATGAGTACTACAGCCAATGCCCTTGCGGGCGCTGTAAAGGATGAAGATGGTTTGATCAGTTCTTGGACCGGCTCCATCCGCATTGATGCAACACGCTTCAACAGCAACCAAGTTATGGTTGAAGTCACTGCTGAAGACAACGCAGGCAATGTGAGAACCACCACAACAAAGGCCGGCGATATTAAGATCGATATCACCGCACCTAAGATCGACGTATCCTATTCCAATAACACAGCAGACAACGGTACTTATTTTAAAGCCGAGCGTGTTGCTACCGTGACAATTACCGAGCGAAACTTTGATGCATCTCAGGTTAAGATTTCCCTGACAAATCGCAATGGCGCTGTTCCGCAGATTTCCGACTGGACCAGAACCGCCTCTTCCGGCAACGGTGATAATGACCGTTGGGTTGCCACCATTCGCTATAGCAATGACGGGGATTACCAGTTTGATATTTCCTATTCGGATCAAGCAGGGAATCCTGCCGGAGAAGCCAACTATGGTACCAGCGTTGCCCCCAAAGCCTTTACCATCGATAAAACACAGCCCGTGGTTCATGTCAGCTATGATAACAATGATGCTCGTAACAACACCTACTACCAGAAAGAGCGAACTGCAACCATTGTCATCACAGAGAAGAATCTTGCCCCCAACTCCACAGATAAGTCCAGAGTAAAGGTCACAATTACCGCTACCCAAGACGGCGACCCCGTCACACTCCCCACTGTTTCTGCTTGGACGTCCAACGGATCTCAGCACACAGCAACCGTCTCCTATACGGCAGATGCTGTCTATTCCTTTGACATTTCCGTTACGGATAAGGCGGGTAATCAGTCTGCTGACTTCCCCAAAGAAAGCTTCTGTCTGGATCAGACGCCTCCGGAATTGACCATTTCCCAAGTTGAAAATGGCGTTGCTTATGCAGGAGACATTGCTCCCCTGGTTACCTTTAGCGACGTAAACTTTGATCCGGAAGAGGTGGAGATCACGCTGGCTTCCGCTATGAGAGGAAATATCGCTCCCGTTGGAACTCTTCAATCTGAAAAGCAGGGAGGCTCTTACCTCTTTGAAAACTTCCCCAATGAGAAAGAGCACGATGATGTTTATGCCCTGTCTGCAAAGATCACAGATGCCGCCGGAAACACAACAGAATCCTCTGTAAAATTCTCTGTCAATCGATTCGGCTCTGCCTACGAGATGGATGAGGCTGTTCAGGCTCTGAACGGTAGTTATGTGCAGACACCTCAGGATATCGTAATCACCGAAACCAACGTAGACGCCTTGACCAATATCCAAATTACCCTTTTCAAGAACAACGAAACCATAATTCTCGAGAAGGATAAGGATTTCATCGTAGAGGAAATCGGTGGTGAGAACGGATGGTATCAGTACACATATACTATCTTCGCAAAAAACTTTGCTGATGATGGTGTTTACAGAGTCTCCGTTCGTTCCGAGGACGCAGCCGGTAACGTCTCTGAGAATTTCTTGGATACCAAGGAATCCCCCCTCAGTTTCGGCGTAGATAAAACTGCTCCCACCGTCGTCGTGCAGAATCTGGAATCCGGTCGCACCTATGCAGTGGAAACCTTAGATGTTCTCTTCTCCGCAAATGACAATCTGCTTTTAGACACTGTTTGTGTTTATCTCGATGACATGACTACTCCCATAAAAACATGGAGTACGGAAGAAATTGCTCAAATATTGGCCGACAGATCTGACTTTACCTTCCCTGTATCCAGTGACTCTACTGAAGCACATACCGTAAAGTTCCTCTGTAGAGATGCCGCCGGTAACGAGTCTGAATTAGAGATTACAAACTTCTACGTAACCACTAACATCATGGTTCGCTATTGGAACAACAAGGGGTTATTCTTCGGCTCCACAGGTGGCGTTCTTGCCATCGCATTGGGATTGATCGTTCTGCTGAAAAAGAAGAACAACGCTGTTTCTTGATGTAACATTCGAAGGCACAATGCAAAACCTGTACCGCCTACGATAGTAAGAACAGGATTGTGCGGTATTTCTTGGCGGCTACGCCGCCAAGAAAGTCGCATAAAGCATAGCAAACCTTATGCTTATTTCTAATAAAACGGATTGACCGTTTTATTATGCCGCT
>JAZSAO010000149.1:0-7181 GCA_045601945.1 Faecousia sp.
TTTGGAGCTCCGGTGCTTCCCGAAGGATGGCAGGATGAAATGTCAGACGAGGTCATCTTCTTCGGTCAGATCAGACTTTCCGACATTGCCCCCTTTGATCCCGAAAACCGACTTCCGCACACCGGCTATCTCTACCTTTTCCTCGATACGGAAATTTATCCCTACACGGCTATGATACAGTATCATGATTGCGAGCCACGGTTGGTAATTGACAATTTCAACGAGCTTGAACCGAGATTTGCGCACCTTAATAAAGATTTTCTTATGACCTTTGAGGAAGCGGATGAAGATTACGACGGCACAAAGCTCTTTGGAGTACCCTCGTCTGAACCTGCGGATCTTGATGATTATGAACTCCTTCTGCAGTTTGACCCGCTGGACAACGAAACCGGCTTTTTGTCCGAAATCGACGGCTACGCTTATTTCTTCTTCGGAAAAGGTACGGAGGACCGCATGGAGAATCCTATTTTCCATGCAGGTGCCCGTTTCGAGATCGACAGAAGCTAAGAGGTAATCCTATGAGTAAAATGACTACCGTAGAAGCTCTGCGGACTTGCCTATACGAAAATGGCATAGAAATGCTGCTGGATTATCCGAAGCTTTGCGGAAAGCTGTGGGATTTGGCACCTGCGGAACTTCTCGGTAGGGAACGTTTTCGTGCCATATATGAAACCGGTGCGGTAGAGTCCATCCACGAAGCTGTGATGGATGCCGCCCATTATACCGACCATTTTGCGAAAGCTATGGAAAAGCTCTGCACTCGGGATGGCATGACCGTAGCTGCCTGTGAAGAAACCCTTATGCTGTTTTACGATGCTCTGGGATTTCCGCCAAAGAAGCCTATAGAGAACGTGCAAACAGTCACCGAGGGCGATTGGAAATACACCGGCGAAATCAAATACGGAAAACCGCACGGTGTCGGCAAAGAAGAATTGCTCGCATACGGTATTGTCTGCAGCTCTCGGGACGGACAGTGGCTTTGCGGTTCGCCCTTTGGGTATTTCCATTCCATAGACTCCCTTGGTGTGGAGTCCTATAGCTTTTGCATTGACGGCTGGACAATCGGAAAAGAAACACGCATCTGGTCAGAGGACGATATCGAAGTCATCGACCATGGCTACGATCCCGATAAGGTCAAGCCGAAAAAGATTACAGATAACAAACAACAGATACATCAGTCCTTGGTAGATGCGCTAAGTGCGATTGCCACGGACAGAAAGGATGGGTAGCCATGGCAAATGATTTTCGCAAGGGCGATAAAATCACGCTTGTAAACGGCGATGTCGCAAAGGTTATTGAAAAGCTTGGTGAAGGCGGTCAAGGTGCTGTTTACCGTGTAAAAATCGGCAAACATGAATATGCCCTAAAGTGGTATCACAAGGACGCCATCGGCAATGCCAAGAAGTTCTACAAGAACCTCGAAAACAACATTGCTCACGGCGCTCCGTCCGAAGCCTTTTTGTGGCCGAGGTTTCTAACCGAGCCGATGGGCGGCAGCTTTGGATATGTAATGGAGCTTCGCCCCGGCAACTATAAAGAGTTTTCCGATTTTTTGCTTGCCCGTGTGCGGTTTGCTTCCCTTTCAGCGGCTGTGAATGCGGCACTGAATATCACTAACGGCTTCCGCGAATTGCATCGCAGAGGATTTTCCTATCAGGACCTCAATGACGGTAACTTCTTTATTGATCCGTCTGACGGCAAGGTGCTGATTTGCGACAACGACAATGTGGCACCTTATGGTGAAAATCTCGGCATTGCCGGCAAAGCACGGTATATGGCTCCCGAAGTGGTGCGTAATAAGAAAAAACCGGATATCATGACTGACCGCTTCTCGCTGACGGTTGTGCTGTTCCGGCTTCTGTTCCTCGACCATCCGCTGGAAGGAAAAAGGGTTGTGGAATCGCCTTGTCTCACCGAAGAATTAGAACTGAAATATTACGGTAAGGATCCGATTTTCATTTATGACAAAACGGACGACAGTAACCGTCCGGTCCGGGGTGTTCACGCAAACGCTTTGCGTTTTTGGCCGCTGTATCCTAAATTTATCCGTGAAAAATTCGAGGCAGCCTTATCCAAGGATGTGATGCAAGGCAAGGTGCCTCGTCCCACCGACAATGACT
The DNA here is from genome assembly GCA_045601945.1 of Faecousia sp. Classification (GTDB taxonomy): domain Bacteria; phylum Bacillota; class Clostridia; order Oscillospirales; family Oscillospiraceae; genus JAZOXB01. The sequence continues at coordinate 2,121 of JAZSAO010000149.1, forward strand.
GGCAAATCGCATTTACACAGCTTCGTGATTGCATTGTTACCTGTCCTTGCGGCGGCGAAACTTTCCTTAATTTAAGTGCTGACAGTTTGTGTGTGAACTGCGGTGCAAAGATACCGAAGCCACCTGTACTGGACACGCAAAACCGGTATACGATAGCACTTTTCCCCGGTATGAAGCTGTACCGATGTCATACCGACCGAGATAGCGATGACTACCGAGAGATAACCGGTGAAGTGATTCGCAATCCAAAGCAGCCTGCCATTTGGGGGCTTCGCAATTTAAGTGAACAGGCTTGGAATGTGGAGTACAAGGATGGCACGCTGAAAAGTCTCGGTAAAAATGAGGTTGCGGTTATCACCAAGATTAAACAGATACATTTCCCGAACTGCATTGGCATAGTCATTTAGCCAAAGCACAGGGTTTAATAGAAAGCGAGGAATACACCATGTTCGATGCAGTAAAAGTAAAGAACGATATTGTAGAATGGATCCGGCAGTGGTTTGAAAAGAACGGAAAGGGCTGCAACGCTGTGCTGGGCATTTCCGGTGGCAAGGATAGCTCAATCTGTGCAGCACTGTGTGTGGAAGCACTGGGCAAGGATAGAGTGGTCGGTGTTTTAATGCCGAATAACATCCAGTCGGATATTGCTGACAGCTATCAGCTCGTCAACCACCTTGGTATCCGTCACTTTACTGTTCCCATTTCGGTTGCCGTTTCCGGTATCCACGAAGAAATGAAACGCTCAGGCATTGAAATCTCCGAGCAGACCACAGTAAACCTGCCTCCGAGAATCCGTATGTCGGTGCTGTATGCCGTTTCACAGTCGATGAACGGACGTGTGATCAATACCTGCAATCTGTCGGAGGACTGGGTTGGGTATTCCACGCGCTACGGCGACAGCGTTGGCGATATGTCGCCACTTTCACGACTCACAGTCGGAGAGGTAAAAGCCATCGGTCGAATTTTGGATCTGCCTATCAATTTGGTGGATAAGGTTCCGGCAGACGGCCTTTGCAATAAAACAGATGAAGATAATCTCGGCTTCACCTACGAAGCCCTTGACAGATATATCCGTGAGGGTGTTTGCGAGGATGAAGAAGTAAAAAAGAGAATCGACACCCTACACGAAAGAAACAAGTTCAAGCTTGAACTGATGCCGGTCTTCCCGTATGAAGGCTGATAAAACAAGGAGGTAAAGATAATGGGCAACATTTATGACGGCGCGGTTGAGGTAGCTCGCCGCACAATGACTTTGTTTTTTGTGGTGGATACTTCCGGCAGTATGGAAGGCTCCAAAATGGGAACTCTCAATTCTGCTGTTGAAGAAGTAATCCCCGAAATCCGTAAAATCTCCGGTGAAAATGCCGATGCTGCGATTAAGATTGCCGTGCTGGAATTTTCCAGCGGAGCAAGATGGATCACACCGGCTCCTATGGATGCCGAGGACTTTACATGGAGTTTTCTGAATGCCGACGGTCTTACCGATTTAGGTCAGGCTTGCAAGCAACTCGATGAGAAGCTGTCACGCAAGGCGTTCATGAGCGATGTGGCAGGCTCCTTTGCACCGGCTATTTTCCTTCTCTCTGACGGTGAACCTACTGACGAATACAAGCCGGAGCTTAATAAACTGTGGCAGAATAACTGGTTCAAAAAGGCTATTAAAGTAGCGGTTGCCATTGGCGAAGATGCCAACCGTGATGTTCTTGCCGAATTTACCGGTAACAAGGAAGCGGTGCTGACTGTGCATACGCCCGAAGCACTCGCAAAAATGATTCGCTTCGTATCGGTTACGGCTTCTCAGATCGGCTCCAAATCTACCGGTGTCGGCAAAGGCGGTGTAGACGAAGCAGCCAACAAGCAGGACGAAATGGTGCAAAAGCTGGGTGCTGTCCAGGCAACCGATGTGGATGACGGTGATCTCGAATGGTAAGAGATAAGGATTTCTTTGATACGGAATGCGATTTCAATAGTTTTCATTACACTTGCACAGGTGCGAGCCATATAAAAAACAATACCGTATGCCAGGACGCTTCTGCTTCCATGAATACCAAGCATTACAGCTTGGCAGTGGTTTGTGACGGTCACGGTGGCGAGGATTACTTTCGCTCCGACAGAGGAAGCAAAATGGCGGTCGATGCCTTCTGTTCCTGTTTAACGGACAAATCTTTTATAAAGCGCTTTGATAAAATCGAATTTGCATCCGAACTGCCGGACTTAATCAGTCAACTGATAAAGAGCATTATACTGCGTTGGAATACGGCAGTGGAAGAAGATTTGAAGGCTGATCCTATCACCGAGGATGAGATGCAAGAGGTATCTGACAAAGCCCGTAGCCGTTATCTTGCCGGAGAAAAACTGCCTGCCATTTACGGCACAACGCTGATAGGCTTTGTATGCGGAAAATATTGGTGCTTTGGTATTCAAATCGGTGACGGCAAGTGTGTTGTTGCCAACAAATGGGGACAAATGATTCAGCCCATTCCCTGGGATGATAAATGTTTCCTTAATGTCACTACCTCGCTGTCGGATGAAAATGCCTATGAGGAATTCCGTTATTGGTATGAGCAAAGTCTGAATAAGGATTTCCCCGCTGCGGTGTTCTTGGGCAGTGATGGAATTGACGATTCCTTTGCCGGTGACGAAAAACTCCATGATTTCTACCGACTGATTATCAAGAATCTTGCCGAATCCAAGACGATGCAACCGCTTACTGAACTCGGTGAGTATTTGCCCACCCTGTCTGCACAGGGCAGTAAAGATGACATCTCCTTTGGTATTCTGTTTAACCCCAATAACATCAGATGGGATGTGAAGCGTTGGGAGGGCACCGGACGGCGAATCCTTGTTGATAACTCCGGCGACATGGATAATGATGATGACGGCCCCCGCTTTTATCAACACATGACTGTCATTCCGGTAGAAGTAGGATCCTACTCGGTTCCGATAGGTAGAAGTGGCTCGTGTACATTGGAAATCCTGTCTGCAGACGACAAGGAAGTTCGACTCAGTTTTCGAGGCGAGGAACATCTGCTCACAGCAGACGAGCAGCTAAAATTCTATTCAAGCGAACGGCAGGCCACCTATGACGGCCCGTGGCATGAGGCATCAGATACCACAAAAATTACTTTACTGTAAAGGAGGACATTATGACCGATAAAGGTTCAAAATTTTATTACTCCCGTTTATCGGACGGAGAGAAAAACATATACGATAAAATGTGCGGTGCTTTGCTCCGTTTTGAACCGGCGTTGTCGCTCCATGCCGGTATGGGTAAGGCTTTTACAGTAAACACAAAGAAAATCATCGAGGCGGTGCTGTTTGACAATCCGGTATTCTTCTATGTAAACCGAAACCGCATAGTTATCAAGCAAACGCCGATGTATATTCAATTCAATTTCCAATACACCCACGAAAAGGAAGAAGCCGAGCAGCTTTGGACTCAGGTGGAAGAAAAGATTGCCAAGTTCATTCAGTATAACATAAAGCCCGATATGAGTCCGCTTGCAAAGCAAATTGCCATTCACCGTCACATGGGACTCATCAGTGCCTCCAATCCTCCGTATGATAAAGAGGATTTCTCGGTTATCGGAGCACTCATAAGAGGTCGATGCGTTTGTGAGGGTTATGCTAAGGCGTATAAGCTGTTTTGCGATCGGCTCGGCATCGCATCCATTGTGGTGCTGGGTGATGGAATCAAACCGGACGGAACAAAAGAACCTCATGCTTGGAATATCACTCGCATAAACGGCGTTACCGCTCATGTGGATGCCTGTTGGGATGCGCAATTCGGTGTATCCAGCTACGATTATTTCAACCTCTGCGATGCAGATATTGCTGCTGATCATTCCTTTGATCCCGATGTGTATCCGAAGTGTGAACCCAACACCATCAATTATTTTTACAAAAACGGGCTTATCGCTTCGGATGAAGAACAGTTAGACGAAATTCTCGCAAGGGTTGGTAACAAGCCGTACTTTTCAATTAAATTACTGTTCCCGTACTCGCCCGAAAAGCTGCAATATCTTCCTCTTGGTATCGGGGAAAAACGGTATAATGCAGCACAAAATATCATCCATTTTGTTCACGCTATGATAGAATAGGAGGAAAAACCATGTACACACAAAAAGAACTGGACCGAATTGTAGAACTCTTCAATGGAATTGAAGGAAACAAGGAACACGAATATGCGGCACCGACCTATAAGGATAGCCCTGCCCTCAAAGAGATGGCAGAGATTATCCTTGGCTGTACCGAAGATACAGCCGAGGTTCTGCCCGAAAAAATCACGGTGCTCACTTATCTGAGCAAATGCTATGACGAGATGTGCCGTGCCGGTATGTCGGTAAAGTATTATAAAATGCTTTTAGAATGCTATGTAAAGCTCTCCAAACTGGAGAAGCTGTCAAAGGATGATAAGAAGCATTTTGAAGAAGCCTTCTATAATGCTGTAAAAGCTCGCAACTGGTATGTGCCGGATGACTGTGCTGATCTAAAGGAAATCGTTAGCGGTGCTATCTCTGACAAAAAGGTTGACGAGCTGTATCAAAAGGCTGTGGATTCTCGCAAGGGACTCCCAAAAAACGATCCGGTAGAACTCAGCGAAGAATATCTCGCTGTAATTGACGAGGTTGAAGAGCTTGTCGAAAAGAACAAGAAAGTAAATGTCTGCTTTGAGTATTGGAACTTAAAATCCGATTACCTTGAAGAACGCGGTATTCGGTGGTGTTCTCCTGCCATGCTCAATCCCGGCGTTATGTTTGATTGATATAAAAAGAAGCCCCAACAGAGTGATTCAAAAGCTCGGTTGGGGTTATTTTTTTGCTTGAATTCAACAAAAATAAAAAAATTTTCGAGTTTGACAATGCTCGACATAAGTCCCCTTGCGTAATTTGCTATAATATGTTATACCAAGAGTGCAAACATTGAATCCCGACGAAACAGTGGATTGGAGGTCGCAATATGCAAGTGCGAATGTTATATCAAAAGCCCAAAATCAAACAAAATACATCACATAAAACCCCCGATTTGAGAAGAACCTCGAATCGGGGGTTTTTATTATGC
>JAZSAO010000150.1:0-9891 GCA_045601945.1 Faecousia sp.
ATCAGGTTAGCGTCAGGATCGTTCCCCTTACCGAAGAACTTCATGCACAGGAGACCTGCTACAACACCTACACCAATGACGAGAACGCCTAAAACAATGGGAAGCAGGAGATTGTTTTTATTCTTTTTCTTTTTCTGATAGGGTTGTTTCTGCCCTCTGTAGGGAGAAGAACCGGTGGGATAGCTTCTTTGATAAGAAGAGTGTGCTTGCATAGGGGGGCGGTTTTGCTTTTCAAATTTTCCCATGATATACTCCTTTGGAACATTACGCTCTACGCGTCATAAACAACATATGATCACGAGCCGAAAAATGGCTCAAAAAAGTCTCACAAATATTATACCGTAGGAATAAGAAAAAGCAATGGGTTTTCCTGAAAAATATTGTAAAATATTTTACTCTGCCGATTCCTTTCTTAGGGCATTTGTGACATATTGAGCTTCTTTTAGGGGATTGCTGTCTTTGGGGAGAAGAACCTTGATGTAGAAGGTTTCTTCCTTCGTGTATAGGCTGATTCGCTTGCGGAAATAAGGATGCTGTTCCACCGTGTCGATCCGATATACAAGATCGGGATTTACCAGTTTAAAGTGGAGGGCTCCACCGTACTGGCGGATCTCGGATATGCCCATAGAGGCACTTTGAACACGGAGAAGGGCAATGTCAACCAGGTTTGTAACACCTTTTTCCGGTTCGCCGAAACGGTCTACGATTTCGTCCAACAGTTCCTCGGAATCGTGGTCATTTCGGATCGCGGCCATACGACGGTACAGATCCATTCTCTGTTCCACCGTGGTGACATAGTATTTGGGGATACAGGCTTCCACGTTAATATCCACGGTACAAGTAGGCTGAGGAGCGGGAGTTTCACCTTTCTCTTCCAGCACAGCGTCCTCTAATAGACGCAGGTACATATCGTAGCCTACGGAGACCATATGCCCCGATTGTTCTGCACCCAGAAGATTGCCTGCACCGCGAATCTCCAGATCCCGCATGGCAATTTTAAAGCCGGAACCGAATTCTGCGAAATCACGAATGGCGCTGAGTCGTTTTTCTGCAATTTCGGAGAGGATCTTTCCGCTGCGGTAGGTCATATAGGCGAAGGCATGACGATTGCTTCTGCCCACTCGTCCGCGGATCTGGTGAAGCTGAGCCAGACCCAGCTTATCTGCATCTTCGATGATCAGGGTGTTTACATTGGGGTTGTCGATACCGGTTTCAATAATGGTGGTACAGACAAGAATGGAGATATCTCCATCCATGAGACTCTGCATCGTGTCACTGAGATCACCCTCGCTGAGTTTGCCGTGAGCGACACCGATGTTAACATCGGGGAAGGCTCTTTTTAGTTCGGCGGCACGGCGATCAATGGATTGGACACGGTTATGCATATAATAGACCTGTCCACCCCGTTCCAGTTCTCTGCGGATGGCATCGTAGACAATGGCGTCATTATGCTCCAGAATGAAGGTCTGCACCGGGAAGCGATCCTGAGGAGGCTCCTCCAGAGTCGACAGATCTCTCACACCTGTCAGTGCCATGTTCAGAGTACGGGGAATGGGAGTAGCAGATAATGTTAAAACGTCGATTCCTTTGGAAAGTTCCTTTAATTTTTCTTTGTGCGTTACGCCGAATCGCTGTTCTTCGTCTATGATCAGAAGTCCCAGATCTTTAAACTCTACATCCTTCTGCAGCAGTTTGTGGGTGCCTACGATGAGATCGATATTTCCTGCCCGAAGGTCGGCGAGGGTCTGTTTCACCTGTGCCGGCGAACAGAAACGAGATAGAACACCGATGTTTATGGGGAATCCGTGGAAACGGGCGATGGCGGTAGTATAATGCTGTTGTGCCAGAACGGTAGTAGGAACCAGAATGGCCACTTGCTTGCTGTCTGTAATGGCTTTCATAGCGGCGCGGAGGGCGACTTCTGTTTTGCCGAAGCCTACGTCTCCGCACAAAAGGCGATCCATGGGAGTGGGGGCTATCATATCATCCTTGATCTCTTCGATACAACGAAGCTGGTCATCGGTTTCCACAAAGGGGAAGTTGTCTTCAAATTCCCTCTGCATAGCATCATCGGGAGAGAAAGCAAAGCCGGGGAGCCGTTTCCGTTCTGCGTAAAGGCGGATCAATTCCTGAGCCATATCCTTGGCGGAAGAACGGGCGCGTGCCTTGGTCTTTTCCCACTGACTCCCTCCCAGACGGTTCAGCTTTACAGCCCCATCTTCGCCACCGCCGATGTACTTGGCTATGAGATCCAAGCGAGTAGCGGGGACATAGAGCATACCGTCTCCTAAGTAGGCAATTTTGATATAATCCTTTGCCACTCCGTCTTGGATAACTTGCTCCATGCATAGGAAGCGACCGATGCCGTATTCGTCATGAACGACCAAATCTCCGGGATTTAAGTCAGCGAATGTCTCCAACTTTTGCCTGTTTGAGCGTTTCTGACTCTTTTTGGGCGATTTTTTTGCAGATTGAGGATTTAACTGACCTTCGGTTAAAACAGCGATCTTTGCTTGAGGATATTCCATACCGAAGGGAAGGGATCCTTCTGCAAGAAGGATCTGTCCGGGTTTGGGAAGCTGGGTCAGGGGCAAGACAAGACTACTGTGGATCCCTCGATCGCGTAGCTGTTGCTGCAGAAGTTCACCGCGCCGCTGAGTACCGCAAAGAACGACGGTACCGTAGCCGCTGTTACTATAAAATTCCAGATCCGAGGCGGCAACATCCATATTTCCGCCATAGGAGGGAAGCTGTTTTGCGGTAAAACTGAGAAGTTTTTGCGGTTTCAGCCCCTCAGGATAAGAAGAGGATAGAAAAGCATCCAGATACAGAATTGGATGATTGGATAGATTTGTACAGAATTCTGTCCAATCCCGATTATATTCGCACAGTTCTCCGCATAACAGCCCGCCGTTTAGCAGATTATCTAAGATCAGGCCTTCTTCCTCCTGATCCAGATCAGCTGCTTTGCGCAGATTTCCGTGATCGCATAAACAGACGGTAGCATTGGCCGGCAGATAGTCTTCTGCACAGGCATAATCGGGATAAATAAGGGAGATATATCGGTCGGAAGCAGAAAAATATGCCTCCTGTTCCAAAGCGTCCAGATCTTCTCCAAGGGTGCGGATGAGTTGTTCGTGGGGATTCTTCCGTTTTTGAAGGCGGCTGCGGAGGGATAGCAGGTCGTTTGCCAAACCGTGTATTCCGTCGGGATGGAGATGGGGAATGGTTTCTGCTACAGGAAGAATTAAGTATTTTTTAACATTATCTGTTCGTCTTTGGCTTATGGGGTCAAAAATACCCATGGTATCGATTTCGTCCCCGTAAAAATCAATCCGAACAGGCTTACCCATGCCGGGAGAGAAAACATCGATAATGCCTCCGCGGTGAGCGAATTGCCCTACGCCTTCGACCAAATCACCTCGCGTATAGCCACAGCGGAGTAAGTGAGACACCAAGGCCTCAGGACTTATGGGCGTTCCCAGATCCAAGGTAAGGGTTTGCTCCATCAGCTTTGTTTTCGGCATGGAACGCATGGTCAACGCCTTTAGAGAGGTAACCAGAATGGGACATTGTTCCGTGGACAGTTTGTAAAGCAGATCGATTCGTTGGTGCTCCCACTGTCTGGAAACACCTGTGGTGCAGTAGAAAGTCCAATCCCGCGTGGGAAGCAAGGGAATCTGTGTTTGCATAAAGCTTTCCAATTCGTCACGAATCTTTCGTGCGGAGGTATCGTCTGAACAGACCACAACCATAGGGCGATTGCTATGACGATACACAGAGGCGATAAGGTGCGCACGAATAATTTGTGATGCTCCGGACATTCCTACAATTCGGTTTTGTGATAGGGCTCCGAGTAAGGTATCATATCCGGGCTGACAGGTCAAAATTTGCAGTAAAGTTTCCATAGTCCCTCCTTTTCATTACGTTCATGGATGTACAAAAACAGGCTTTCTGAGATGCCATATAAAAACAAGCAAGACAAGGCGGAAACCGATTCTTAGGTTCGGTTCCCGCTTTAGTCTCTTTACTATACAATTAGCGATGCAAGTCCCAAGGGATTGGTCCTACTTATAACATATGACCTCGGGACTTTGTACCCTGCAGTATTATCTTGAACCGTTATAACGATTGGCGGCTTCATAAACACCGTGATCTATCAGGGCGAGACAGGCATCGGCAGCGCGTTCCAAAGCGGGTACCAATAGCTTTTCCTCTGCGGGAGGGAAAGCGGACAGCACCCAATCTGCCAGTTCGTAATCCGGATGGGGCTTTGCGCCTACACCGATCTTTACACGGGGAAACGTCTGGGAATTTATGGAACCGATAATGGATTTTATGCCATTATGACCGCCGGCAGAACCGTCACCACGGATTCGCAGTCGTCCTACGTCGAGAGAAATGTCGTCGAACAACACGATAATCTTTTCGGGAGGCAGTTTATAGAACCGAGCAGCATCCATAACGGATAAACCGGAAAGATTCATAAAGGTTTGAGGCTTTAGAAGGATCAGCTTCTGACCATTGTACGTACCTTGTCCGTAGAGACCACGGTATTTTGCGCGGTCGATCTTGATTCCCAGCTTGTGACCTAACACGTCTAAGGCGCGGAAGCCGGCATTATGTCGGGTGCGACTGTAATTGTCTCCGGGATTTCCTAAACCGACGATGAGCCAATCGCAGGAAGACTTTTGAAACAGCATCAGAACAGTAGGTTGGAGATCGGTGCTTCGTGGAAGATGCACTTGATCGCCTTAGCAAAGTGGGGAGCGGCATCGATATAATGGATCTTATCACCCTTATAGTCTGCGGGAGCAGGAATGGTGCTCAGCAGAAGCAGCTCTTCCAAACAGCTGTTTTCGATCCGATCAATAGCGGGATTAGACAGAACACCGTGGGAAGCGCAGGCATAAACCTTGGTAGCGCCTGCGTTCAGAATGGCTTGTGCTGCCTGACAGAGTGTGCCGGCAGTGTCAACGATATCGTCGTAGATGATGCAGGTCTTGCCCTTTACATCGCCGATGATGTTCATGACCTCACAGACATTGGGACGGGGACGACGCTTATCTACGATAGCAAGACCCATATGGAGTTCGGCGGCGAAGGCGCGAGAACGGCCGACAGAACCAATGTCAGGGGAGACTACACAAAAATCGTCATGATTATAGATAGCTTCGTCAAACTTGGAGAGGTAATATTTTACAAACATGCTCTTGCCGAAGAGATTGTCTACAGGGATATCGAAGAAGCCCTGAATCTGAGCGGCGTGAAGATCCATGGTCAGCACGCGGTCAGCGCCGGCACTGGTGATCAGATTGGCAACTAACTTAGCGGTAATGGGCTCTCTGCCCTTAGCTTTACGGTCCTGACGAGCATATCCAAAGTAAGGAATGACTGCAGTAATGCGGTTAGCGGATGCTCTGCGGAAGGCGTCGATCATAACCAGAAGTTCCATGAGGTTGTTGTTAACACTGGGTCTGCAGGTGGGTTGTACAACGAATACGTCGCAGCCACGGACAGATTCTGCTCCCGTGACACAGGTCTCACCATCGGCAAAGGACTTTACGGTGACTTCGCCTATGCCGATGCCCAGTTCGGTGCAGATGCCACGAGCCAATTCGGGGTGGGCAGTACCGGTAAATACTTTGATTTTCTTTCCGTTCTCGTTCATGATAGTACCTCTCTTCTATTCCGAACTTCTATGGAAGCTCTAAATTATATAGCGTATAAGATGGATGGGGTGAGAAATTTCCGGATTAAGGGATTTTTTTGTGCTTGACGGACCAGTCTTTTTTATTGGATTGACGGCTACGGGCAATGCCCAGAGCATTTTCCGGCACATCTTCGGTAATGGTGGAGCCGGCACCGATATAAGCACCATCCCCTACCTTAACGGGAGCGACCAGAACCGTATGACAGCCAATAAAGGCGTGATCGCCAATGGTAGTTTTATGTTTTTCCACGCGGTCAAAGTTTGCGGTAGCGGTACCGCACCCTAAGTTGCAATGGTTGCCGATTTCTGCATCTCCGATGTATGCAAGGTGGGAGGCCCATGAACCTTCTCCGATTTTAGCGTTCTTAGTTTCCACAAAACTGCCGATGTGGGAATTCTTACCCAATTCGGTACCTGCTCTTACATGGGAATAGGGACCTACAAAAGCATCCTTTCCGATGAGGGAGCCAAAAACATAAGAAGATGCGACAACGCTACCCTCTCCGATTTCGGAGTTCTCGATCACGGACCAAGGACCGACTGTGGCATCGGAACGGATCAAGGTGTTTCCCCGGAGAATGGTACCGGGGAGTAATTTCGCTCCCTTTTCAAAACGAACTGTGGGATCGATATAGCAACTGTTGGAGTCGAGGATCTCTACTCCTTGTTGGAGCAGGCGGAGAGATTGATCTTTCCGCAACAGGGGGAGAAGGTCGGAGAAATCTGCAGGGGAGTCCACGCTGAAGAAACCTTCTCGATCTCGGAGGACAGAGCCGTTGTCATGGAGAAAACGAGAGAAAGAGAAATCGCTGTCCAAAGCATCCATGAGAAATTCCCTGCGGACGAGATAAGAGGATGTGTCTTGATTGCCTTCCGGAATCATTGCAAGGGGCAGGTAGAGCGTAGGACCGGCAATAATGGTCACGTCTTCTTCGGCATCATCTGCAGTGGATAAGAATACATGAAGCTGATCCACAGGATTGCTGTCGGCAGAGGTCATTAGTTCTGCACTGGGGGGAATACAGGCTTTTGCCAAGGTTAAGAAGGGCTCGTGACCCACAAGGAAGAACCGACCGAAGCCACCTTCGAAAAGGGCATGGCTCAGCCAAGTTAACATGGGGACACCAAGAATGGGGGACAACATGGTTGGTTGTGGATAACCGGTTTTTCCGCAATCATCGGGAAGAAAAATAACAGCAGACAATCCGTTCATGGAAAGGAACACCTCTTTTTCTGTCTAAGGAGTTTGATCCCGTGAAAAGGTATATCGAGTATCAGAATGGCATAGCATTCCTTATACGCCTACATTATAGCAGATGAAAGGCATTAAGTCCACCGGTTTCTGTAAAGAAAAACGTTTTTTTCAAAAAAATATAGGATGGAATCATGGGGGTAGAGATTTTTTTGGCGCTTTGGTTCTAAAAACGACCTTCCACGCATAAAATAGTGGTGAGGAGGTGGCGTAAATGGTGGTCAAGAGCAAAGAGAAAAGGGTTTTTCCTATGCTTTGCGGTATGCTGATTTTAATAAGCTGCTGTTTTCGGTCTGCTGCGATTCTAAGAGAGTCGGCACCGCTACATAAGACTACTGAGTTTGAATCATTTGTTTATGTTACAAAGGGAGAAACTATGACTACGGAAAATCGGCCTCCGTGGGAAGAACTGAAGCCGAACCTGCCCGATGTACAGATCGACAATCGGAGTGGCTCCGTTTTTGATCAAGATGCCTTGTTCAGCAAGGACATCTCCGTTGCGATTACGGATAGTCCCTGTGTTTTGATCCTCCATACCCACGGAAGTGAAGCTTATAGAGATCAAGAGGGCTATCGTAGCAGTGATCCGGACAAGAGCGTGATCCGAGTGGGGAAGGAAATTGCAGATCGACTCAATGAGGCAGGGATCCCAACCATTCATGACACTACGGCCCACGATATGACCTGCGGATACGATTTGGCATATGAACAGGCCGCTACTGCGATTGCAGCTAATTTGGACAAGTATCCCGGCATTCAGGTGGTGATCGATGTGCATCGGGATGCAGCTTCGGATGGACAAGGAGGGCAAAAGCCAATTTCTGCCGAGATCGCAGGAGAGGTGGCAGCGGGGCTTTTACTGGTCATGGGAACGGATACACCGGATCTTCCCCATGAAAACTGGGAAGAAAACTTAGCCTTTGCCATTCGGCTTCAGGCGTATCTAAGCGGAAATGCATCGGGACTTATGCGCCCTATCAGTCTCCGATCTGCTCGGTATAATGAGCATTTTACACCATGCTCCGTACTTCTGGAGGTTGGTGCAGCGGGGAACTCTATGGAAGAAGCCCTCCGTTCAGCAAGATATTTCGGAGACCGTTTGGGAGAATTGCTAAAGAGCCTTGGATAGAGTGAAATATATTTCTCTTGCCTTTGTGAAAGAATCGTGGTATATTATTACAATATAGGAACTGATACAGGTACAATCCCTTAAGGAAAGGAGCGATTCCTATGGAAAAAGATCAGCAGAATGATCAGACCCTCCATCAAGAAACCGATGGACAAGAAGAATTAAGAACGGATACGATTTGGTTCCAACCTCCTGTGGGGGAAGAAGCAACGATCCGGGAGGATATCTGTGGCGCACAGGAGGAACAGGCGGAGAAAAAGATATCTGCTCCCCCTGCTGCCGATAGCTTTGCCTTGGGAGAGGATGAGGAGCCTACCATTGTAAAGGCTCCGAAACGGAAAAAACGAACCCCTTGGACTGTGGTTTGGGGCATTAGCAAATTTATATGGCGTATGGCATTGGGAGTTGCGCTGGTCATAGGGATTTTAGGGTTGGGTCAGATCGGTTATTTAACCGTTACGGAATATACACCGGCCTATGCAGAAACTGCAGACAGAGGCAGCGTGAATCGTTCCGAGACAATTACGTCTCGCTCTCTTTCGTTGCTTAGCTTTAATACCGGCTACGGTGGTCTGGGAGCAGATGCCGATTTCTTTATGGACGGAGGCAAAGGTGTGTTGCCGGAGGACCAAGATCTGGTAGAAAGTAATGTAGAAGGGATCAAAGGGATCCTTAGTGTTGCTGAGGCAGATTTTATCTTCCTGCAAGAGGTAGATGTGGATTCGACCAGAAGCTTCGGGAATAATCAGTGGCTTAAGTACGAATATGACCTAAAGGAATACGAAAGTCGGTTCGCACTGAACTATTCCTGTGAGTATGTACCTTTTCCTGTAAAAACACCTCTCGGAAAGGTAGAATCGGGACTTGCTACCTACAGCAGTTATGATATTCTATCTTCGACTCGCTACAGCCAGCCCAACGGGTTTACATGGCCTGCCCGCGTAGCGAATTTGAAGCGATGCTTGCTGGTGACGAGGATCCCGATCGAAGACAGCGAACAGCAATTAGTGCTGATCAATGTCCATATGGAAGCCTATGACGATGATGAGGTGCGGGATGCGCAGACTCGTCAGCTTATGGAATTGATGAAGGACGAATATTCCAAGGGTAACTTTGTTGTTGCCGGCGGAGATTTCAACCAGACCTTCCCCAATTGTGATAAATACGAGGTGAAGGATCCCGAACTGTGGTCACCCGCAAAGCTGAGCCGGATCTCCGGCGGATTCCGGTATGCCTATGACGACAGTAAACCTACCTGCCGACTTTTGAATCAGCCCTATGATCCGGATAGTGAGGCAACCCAGTACTATGTAATCGACGGATTTGTAGTTTCCCCTAACGTGACGATAGACGAGGTGGAGACGATGGACTATGACTTTATCTATAGTGATCATAATCCTGTGCGTTTGCGCTTTACCCTGAAATCCGAAGAGGAATGATCCTCTGCAAAAATTTATCATGAAAAGATCATGCCTTGTGGATGGAGATGCATCTGCAAGGCATGATTTTTACGTTTCCTGCGGGCGAAGCCGTGATTTGAGAAAAAAGTTAAGAAAACCTATGATTTTCTGTTGCAGAAATGGAAATCATATGATATATTATGTAGTTGGAAGACTATCGAATCATTTAATGGAAGGAAGACACAGAAATGGCAGAACAGAAAAATATTCGTAATATTGCCATCATTGCCCACGTTGTCCATGGTAAGACGACTCTGGTCGATGAGATGTTGAAGCAGGGCGGTATTTATCGTGAAAATCAGGCAGTGATAGACCGTGTTATGGACTCCGGCGATCT
>JAZSAO010000151.1:0-1688 GCA_045601945.1 Faecousia sp.
CTTCTCTGCCTACTACGAAATCGGTACAAAAACGAAAATCCCTACTGCCCTCTCCGCCGCAGTCGCGGCACCTCTCCCATTGGAGAGGCAAGGGCCTTTACCAACTTGGTGAACAGTTCGACAAACGAAAAATGGAAGCTAAAGTCACAGTTGATCGAACCGTTGGTTTAGGGATGTGGGGGTGTGGGGTCCTCAAAGGTTCCGTTACGGTCAAGGAGAACTAAGATGCGGATGGCATCTTCGGACAGATCAAGGACGCGATCTTCTCCACCGCCGCCTTTTCCTTTCAGAATTCCCTTTTGGATCAGCTTTTCTACCGTAGGCAGGTAATACTTACCGTTGGGAGACTGCCGTATATCTCCCAGGGTTTCATAGCGTATGGGCAGTTCCATATAGGGCTGTTCCATCGTCGGCTGTTCCTCCTTTTCCTGCTTTCTCCCATCCAATGCGGCCTTTACATCCCGACGGAAGGTATCCATGGTATATCCCGTTCCCAGTGCATCCCATAGATGTTCCGGATCTCCGTGGTTACTCCCCAGACCTCTTTCATAGCACTCCTTATGGCTCAGAAGCACGCCATCTGCCAAGGGATCCCACCCATATTCTCCACACAGATCTGCAAACAGTTCCACTGCGGCGGCATAGGTCAGCTTTACGTGAGACAATACCGCTTCCCTGTTGTGAATGGTCAGGCGATAGCCCAATGACGGATCGTAAGAGATCTCTTTCGGCTCCGTCATTTCGATGCCTAAGTGGGTATTGTTGGCAGAACCTCCTACGTGCCACATCCGGTAGTGATTGGGGGCAAGGCGGTAACATAAACCGTCCGCCTGTAAGACCATGTGAACAGATGCTTCTACCGTAGGGCTGTCAAAATAATCCCCAATTACCTTAGCCGAGGGTTGCGGTGTGCCGATGGAATGAAGCACCGCTCCCTTTGGCCCTCGATTTTGGAAATCTCGGTATCGCTCATCTGCTATTTGAGCGTTTTTGATGTATGCTTGATTGCTTTTGATCGGACGATCAATATAAGTAATGGCCATTTAGGTCTCCTTTACTTCCGGCAAACCGGCTACGCTGGTTAAAAGGCTCAAAACCGCCGCAAGGGCAGCAGAAGACAGCACCGTCTGCCAGTTCACCTCCTGCACCATGGCAGATGCACCTATGACACCTACCGCCGTTTGGGCAAGGGTTTTTAATGCCCGGATCCCTGCGGCTTTTGCCCAAAGTTTCCAATTTTTTATCATCTCAGTTTCCTCCTTTTTGCCCACCCAAGGTGGGAGATTGACCGTTGATCGGGGAAGGTTGCCAATTCCCGTACATCCGTCAACGCTATGGACGGTGGCCGACATTCCCCTTTTCATTCTCAGTTTTCCACCGATTTCGGTCTGTGGTATGCTTTCAGATCCCGAATATCGTGGACACATTCTGTAATCTGACCTTCCAGCTTATAGGTTCTCTCTACGAGTCCGTTGTGGGCCTGCACACGAGCCTCTAACTGTTTCAGGCGGTAATTTGTCATCTTTGTACCGGTCATGATCCCTGCAAAGGTTCCGATCAGAGAGGCAAATATCGACAGCAGGCCTGTAAGACCATTCCAATCCATGTTATGCACCCCCTTCCTCATAACCGTACTTTGCCAGTACCTGCAGCACCGGTTCTGTCAGCACCTTCTTGAGTTGCCCCGG
>JAZSAO010000152.1:0-3781 GCA_045601945.1 Faecousia sp.
TTGGAGTTTCCCAACGGTTTTTCCGGCAGTACCCCGGGGGACTATCCCGTGGTGATCAAATACAGAAACCAAAGCGGAAAGGATCTGGAACTGGGTACCTTTACGGTACATATTCTGGATCGTAGCGACGACCCTGCTACAAAATCCCTGTTTATTGATTTTAACGACGATGCCGCCTCTCGTAAGAAGTATCAGTATGATGCCCAGTATGGCGGAAACAATTTAGACGGCAGTTCCCGTTGGCAGTTCATCGAGTACAACTACGCAACGGATGCCAATGATATGACACAAGGCTTCGTAGACACCCTTTCCGGCACAGCAAAGCTTTATACCAAGGCCGCCGATACGGTAAGCAAAACCCTTTCGATCCGCTCCTACATAAACGGCTACGGCCACCTAAAGTATGATCCCAAGGATGCGGAAATCCTGCAGATCCGCTTTAAGATGGAAAATCTGAAATCCGCCGAGGGACAAGAAGCCGCCTTCAGCCTCTGGTACCACAAAAATGACGGAAGCGGAGATGTCAGCGCCTCGGAAGCGCAACATTCTCTGGGGACGAATTTTGTTTCTGACGGAACCTACATCACCCTGACGGCTGAACTTTCCGATGCCTTCCGCAGTGCAAAGACCATTACAGGCTTACGTCCTGCGTTCTTCTACGTGGTTCCTACGGACCTGAGTCAAAAGGGCTGTGTGACCATTGACTACCTGTATATCGGGCCTAAGGATAATGCTCCTCAGGAGGAAAAACGATCTCTGTTCTTCGATTTTGATGACACTACAGAGGATCGGGAACGGTACAGTGCCGGGGAACAGTACAACGATCGGAACTTTGACACAGATCATATGCTCTATTGGGCAACAGACGAAACCAGCACAACGGAAAAGCTTGCCAATGACTGTCGCATCGATCATGAAGCAGGTACTCTTACTGTTTCCGTGGCAGAGGATCTGGCCTACGGAAATAAAAACGGCATATACGGCCCATGGATTTTTACTACCGGTGTGCCGGATGTGCTGGTCTCACGAACCAATCGTGCCTATCATGCTTTAGGCTTTGAGCCTCAGCCGGGGGACTATGTTCAGATTCGCTTTAAGTTAGACGGCTGTGTTATGGCTAAGGGAACCACACCCCAAGTGGTAGTGTGCTACGACCGCAGTGTAGAAGGGGTGTCCGCTCGGGGAAGCTACTCCATGGTTGCAGACTATACCTTCCAAAACGGGGTCTATCAGACGGTAACCATCCCCGTCAATTCAGACTTTGCCGGTGCAGACTGTATTACCACATTGGGCTTCCGCTTCTATCACATTAAGGCAGAGAGCAAGGGCTCCGGTACAGTGACCATTGACTATATTTATGTTGGTCCCGGTGGGGAGGAATTGCCCCTTTCCCATAGTGTGGTCTTTGCCGATGAGGACGGAAACACCCTTTATGAGCAATCGGTTCCCACAGGGGGAAAGGCACAGTATGCAGGGACCGTTCCTGCAAAGACCTTCGATTCCCAACATCACTATCTTTTCGCAGGCTGGGTCGATGCACAGGGACAGGGGGCTGATTTGGAAAATATCCTTGGGGATATGACGGTCTATGCTGCCTTTGAGGCACAGACCCATACTTTCCGGGAAACCGTTTCCGCAGAACCCTCCTGCAGTAGCTTAGGTCGGAAGGAATACCACTGCAACTGTGGCTACAGCTATGGGGAAGATATCCCCACCGCACCGCACACACCTGTAGAGATTCCCGGTTTCCCTGCTACTTGTACGGACAGTGGTAAGAGCGTAGGCTCCTATTGTAAGATCTGCGAGGAAATTCTGGTTACTCCCACGGAAATTCCGGCAACAGGCCACTGCGCTGAGATCATTCCGGGCAAAGATCCTACTTGTGTGGGTTCCGGCTTGACTGATGGCTCTTTCTGCTCTGTATGCGATATTACCCTGACACAGCAACAGATCCTTCCCAGATTGGGTCATGACTATTCTGTTTATACGGATCTGGGGGAAACCCACATGGTGCATTGTAGCCGCTGTGCCGCCAAACGGACAGAAAACCATAGCTTTACAGAGGGACAGTGTCCCTGCGGCCGTACAGAAGAACCCGAGACGATTCTCGAAAGCAAGTGGAAGCTGAATCATACCCTGAATCTGGCAAGTGATATTTCTGTCAACTTGGCAGTATCCAAGTCCCTGCTGGCAGGATTTGATATGGACACGGTTTATATCCTCACCGAGTTGGATGTTTACGAAGGGAATACTCAGACCGGTACCAAAACTATCAAACTTTTCCCTGCGGAACGGGGGAATTATTATTACTTTACCTTAGAAGGTCTGACTGCGATCCATATGAATGATCGGATCCGTTCCGTTCTGTACGGAACGAAGGACGGTCAACCCTATTATTCCGATACCGACGACTACAGCATTGCAGACTACGCCTATTCTCAAATGAACAAAATCGAATCCGTGCATAGTCTGAAAGCCCTCTGTGCTGACCTTCTCCGCTATGGTGCAAAGGCGCAGATCTATAAGGGATATCGCACAGACCGCCTTGCCGATGCCGCTATGACAGAGGTTCACAGGGCATACCTGTCCGACCTTGAGGCGGTGACCTTCGGCAATACCAACAGCGTTCTCAGTGATTTGGATCATGGAACGGTCACTTGGGCAGGGAAGTCTCTGGATCTTGTCTCTAAGGTTACGCTAAAATTCGTTGTAGACCTAACGGCCTATGGTGGAAAGACGGAGAATCTGAACCTCCGTGTCTCGTTCCGAGGAATTGGAGGGGACGACAAGGAAATGATCCTAACAGACCCGGAGGTATACGATGAAGATCGGGGCTATTATGCCTTCTCCTTTGACGGTCTGTTGGCGGCAGAACTGAGAACCGTGGTTTCTGCTCAGGTTTACGAGGGAGATACCCCTGTATCCTGTACCCTCCAATACAGCGCAGACACCTACGGCAACAACAAGAAGGGTGACCTCTTAGAACTGTGCAAGGCACTCTTTGCCTATGCCGACAGCGCAAAGGCGTATTTTGTGAAATAAATGGGGGAGCCCTATGAAAATAGGGCTCCTTGCCCGTTGGAAAAGTTTTTGTAAAACCATATCAAAATAGAAAGGAACTCCTATGTATGAATAGAGGAACCAAATTTCTGGCAGGATGGCTTCTGCTGATGCTTCTTCTGCCCTTCCTGCTTGTGATTCCTGTGGGGGCGGCCGGGAGTGAGAGCACCGCAGAGCCTGTGGGACAGGGGATCAAGATCATGAGTTACAATGTCATGGACGATTGCAGTCCCAACAGCAACGGTGTTTTCCCCTATGATTCTCCTGCCAATCGGGAAGATGCCATTGTGGAGATGCTCAAGGTCTATGAACCGGACGTCATTGGTATGCAGGAAGCCGGAGACGGTGGCGTCAGTGGCATTTTAGATTGGTGCTCTGCATTGAACGAAGACCTAAAGGATACCTATGCCTACAGAAGTCTCACAGATGAAACAGGCTATAAGATGGATATTTGCAGAGGTCTGATCATTTTTTACAAAAAGTCCCGATTCAACCTTCTGGAAAGCGGTGCCCAGGGCTATTCTCAGCCTGCCAACAACAAGCGTTGCTACCAGTGGGTCAAGCTGAGAGACAACCAAACCAATGTAGAATTTTATGTATTCAATACCCACTGGACTGTAGACGGAAAAATCACCTTAGAAGAGAACGAAGCCATCCGTACTGTGGAAATGCAAGAGCTTGCCAACAAGGTCAACTCTATCGCAAAGGATCAGCATGCCAT
>JAZSAO010000153.1:0-15092 GCA_045601945.1 Faecousia sp.
GCGAGGAGCCGATCCTTGTCTGCTCCCGGCAGGTCCATTTTGTTAAAGAATATAAGGGTGGGGATGTGATACCGCCTAAGCAGTTTCCACAGGGTTTCGGTATGAGCCTGTACACCGTCTGTACCGGAGATCAGAAGAATACCGTAATCCAGCACCTGCATGACGCGCCCCGCTTCGGGAGAAAAGTCTACATGCCCCGGTGTATCTAACAAGGTGAAACGGCGGTCACCGGTAGAAAAAATGGCTTCTTTCGAGAAAACGGTGATGCCTCTGGCTCGTTCGATACTGTGGGTATCCAAAAAGGCGTTGCCGTGATCCACACGGCCTAATTTTTTCAGGTTGCCGGTTTTATAGAGAATTGCTTCGGAAAGGGTAGTCTTTCCGGCGTCTACTTGGGCGAAAATTCCTATGGTTAATCCGGTCATTAGACAGAAAATTCCTCCTTTCTGAGAAGAAAGTAAAAAATCGTGTACGACTCCTATTGCAAATATGAGTCAAATCGGTTATACTCTAACATAGTAATTGTCGGAAGATCCATGAAATACCCATATGGTTACTCCGATGAAAAATGATAGATGCTATATAAAACGAAAGGGGTATACTCTTATGTTTCAACTAAAGCCTTATACTGCGCCTGATTTTTCCCAAGAGCAGTTTGTGAACGCGCCCGATGCGGTACTGGTTCCTGCGCCTTTTGACGGGGTTGCACCGGAGCAGTATCATGCACTGAGCATTTTCCCGGAATACTTTAAGATAGACGGACAGTGGCTCCTTGCAGAAGAAAGCCGTATGGACTGCGTTCCCGTTTACAAGGACGGAAAGATCCACGTTCTGGAGTTCCGTAACCTGAAGCAGGGAGATTTGGTGGTCGTAGGCAGAACCGAGAACTGTGAAGACGGCATTTTTGTCCATGCCAACGGGTTTAACGAAAAGAAGGCCAAGGGGGATGTATTCGCATTCCGTCAGAGCCGTTCCCGTGAGACCGCTTTCTCCAGAGATTATGATGAGATCTATGAACTGCTGAAGCATGAGCGGGAACATGGTAAGATCGTATGGGTCTTGGGACCTGCCTTTGCCTTCGACGCAGACGCTCGTAAGGCTATGTCCAAGCTCATCGAGAACGGATATGCTCACGCTGTTCTGGCAGGTAACGCTCTGGCTACCCATGATTTAGAGGGTGCATATCTCCGTACTGCTCTGGGTCAGGATATTTACACCCAGGAGTCCATGCCCAACGGACACTACAACCACTTGGATCTGATCAACCGTGTTCGCTACCATGGCAGCGTTTCCAAGTTCATTGAGAACGAGAATATTGACAACGGTATTATCTATTCCTGTGAAAAGTGTGGGATTCCTTATGTTCTGGGCGGCTCCATCCGTGATGATGGCCCCCTGCCTCCTGTGTTCGGTGATGTATATCAGGCACAGAATGCTATGCGTGACCAGATCCGTGGGGCAACGACCGTGATCTGTATGGCAACCATGCTCCATACCATTGCTACGGGCAATATGACTCCCTCTTATCGGGTCATGCCTGATGGTACCATTCGTCAGGTCTACTTCTACTGCGTAGATATTTCCGAATTCTGCGTCAACAAGCTGGCTGACCGTGGTAGCCTGTCTGCAAGAGGCATTGTCACCAATGTACAGGACTTCGTCGTTAATCTCCAGAAGGGGCTGGGCCTGTAATTGCCGGGGCTGTAACTGATAGTTTATAATTTAGGGGTTGTTGCGTGATCGTGCAACAACCCCTTTTTTACGAATTGATAGCGGGGCAGGGGAGATCACTTCTTGTCGGGGATCTCCGCAATGGCTTCTGCAACGCTTGCATCGGCAGCGGCCTTCGCTTCTTCTTTTGCCGCTTTCTTGGCGGCGGATTTTTCCTTTAGGGTATTCAAAAGGGGCTTTACGGCACCTATGATGCCCTTCTTTTCCGCTTCCTCGGCAGAAACGTTTAGCATGGTGACCTTACCGTTCTGGATTGCGAGGAAGGAAATGGGGGTCTTGTTGACCTTTGCACCGGCGCCGGCCATGAGACCATCGGCTTTTTTCTTTTGGGCGAGGTCGGAGCCACCGCAACTGAAGCCGCAGGAGAGCTTGGATACGGGGATCAGGGTTACGTCACCTACTACGATGGGCGTATCTGCAACAGATTGCTCCGAGGCAAGGGAACGGATTTGGGTGGTGGTAAATTCAAAAATATTCAGAAGCTGGCTCATATTATTTTACGCTCCTTTTCAGATAATTCATAATTAGGCCCCCTAAGAACAGCACAAAGTGCCAAGGGCGGTAGTTCAGTTGTCCGTCGAAGATCACAGTGGTTTGTTCTTCTCCGAAATCGCATCGAAGGTCTACGGTTCTGCGGCGGAAGGTCATGGCAGAGTCCAATAATGTTACGGTGGGATAGATGATACTGCAGATCCGTCCGTAGGTCATGGCGGCATCAGCGGCGTCTTCGTCTCCCACCACCACACGAAGGGTGAAATGCTGAAATACACCTCTGGCCATAAGCTGACCGATACGGGCAAAGATCTTACCCACTGCCACAGAAAGATCCGAGAGCATTTGCAACAGACCCTTTTGATCTAAGGCTTTCTTCACGTTGGCAATGCCGGCAATGTCTCCCAATCCCAAAAAGTTCAGGAGAGCGGATGCGGCGGAATTGCCTTTCTTTTTGCTCTTATCTTTCTTTTCTTTTTTCTTTTTCTTGGGTTCTTCTTTTTCTTCCTTTGGCTCAGGTTTTTGCTTTTCCGGTTTTTCCTTAGTGGAGTCTACCAAAGGGATCCATGCAAATTTCAGCTTGAATTGAAATCCGTCTTCTTGTGTGTAGTGGAGACAGATCTGGATCGGTAAAGCAAGGATCAGCCCAAGAAGGGCGAAAATGCCGAGAAATATATACAATACCACCATAGGCGATCCTATACTCCCTTCAAGATTTTGGATCGGGAGGGGAAACAGTTCCTCTCCGGACAGTTATGCATTCTTATTATAATGCATAATTCAAAAATTTACAATACCATAGACCTTTACTTTTTTATTTTTCTATGATATTCTTGTATGGTATTTAGAAAAAATTTACCCTATTTAGGGAGGAGATAAAAATATGGAACTATTCCGACAAATCGGCTATGTTTTCACCGGGAAACAGCGGTGGAAAATGGCGGGGATATTTGTTCTGCAGTTTGTTGAAACACTGATGGACTTTTTCAGCATTTCTTTGATCCTGCCCTTTGTATCTATTATTACCAGTGTTGACCGAATCGAACAGTCCTCTTGGTACCGTCTGATCAGCAGAATATTCGGGGTTCAGGACACCCAAGGGATCCTGCTGCTTTTGACCCTTTCCATGATCGGCCTATATATTCTGAAGAACCTCTATGTTCTCCTTTTAACCAACATTCGTGTTCGTTTCCTCAGCACCAATCAGATTCGTATGGGATCCCGTATGATCGATTGCTATATGCATAAGCCTTATACTTTCCATCTACAGCGCAATACCGCCCAGATCGTCCGAAATGTAAACTCTGATGTGTCCGGTGCCTTTAATGTGATTTCCAGTATGTTTGCATTGGTATCCGATATCCTGATTATTTTGATTTTGGTGATATTCCTCTTTGCGGTAGATACGGGAATGACTTTGGCTATTATGGCAGGTCTTTCTTTCTGCTCTGCGCTGTATTTCTTGGTAGTGCGGAAGCAGATCCGTAAAGCCGGTGAACACAACAGAGAGTATGGAGCAAAGATGATCAAGGCCATCAATCAGGCCATGGGCGGCATCAAGGAAGTTAAGATCATGGGCAGAGAAGCCTATTTTGCCAAGGTCTATAAAGATGCGGGAACGGAATTCGTAGATCGTCGTCGGAAGTATCATATCCTCTCTGCCATACCCGGCAGACTGATCGAAACCATCTGCATGGGCAGTATTTTGGGCGTCATTGCCTATAAGATCTATTTAGGGGAAAATTTGGCGGATGTGGTTCCGTCTCTGTCTGCTTTTGCAGTTGCCGCTGTTCGCCTCCTTCCCAGGGCCAATGCAATCAATACCCATATTAACGGCATTACCTATAATATGCCCAGTCTCCGTGCCATTTATGAGGATCTGACAGAATCCGATCGGCAGGAAGCACAGCGGCTGGCTGAGATTGAAGAACGCCGCAGAAATCCCAAGAAAGAAGAGCAAGACGGCAATGTGGTAATTGAGAACGTTACCTTTACTTATCCCGAAACGGAGAAGCCGGTTCTGGAGAATGTGAGTCTGCGGATCCCGAAGGGAACCTCTGTAGGTATCGTAGGCGTGACCGGTGCGGGTAAGACCACCTTGGTGGATTTGATCCTGGGACTGTTAAAGCCGGATCAAGGTCGTATTTGCTATGGAACAATGGATATTCATGAGAACTATCCCCAATGGCGAGAGCATATCGGCTATATTCCACAGACGATTTACATGATTGATGACACCATCCGCAAGAACGTTGCCTTAGGTGTTCCGGATGGGGAAATCGATGAGACAGCCTTATGGAAGGCACTGGAAAATGCCCAATTGGCAGATTTTGTTCGTGGCTTGAAGGACGGCTTGGATACGGTCATCGGAGAACGGGGTGTCCGTATTTCCGGCGGCCAGCGACAGCGGATCGGTATTGCCAGAGCCCTGTACCGTGACCCGGAGATCCTGTTTTTTGACGAGGCGACCAGCTCTCTGGATAACGACACAGAGAATGCGGTTATGGAGGCCATCAATACCCTTGGCAGCAACAAGACCATGATCATCGTTGCCCACCGCTTAACTACCATCGAAAAATGTGACCGCATTTTCCGTGTAGTAGACGGCGCTGTAGAGGAAACGTAATATCCGGAGTACAATTTTACAGAATAAAAGGAACCGAGGTTGCATTTGATGCGACCTCGGTTTTTTGAATGGAAAAAGAAAGGAAAGTCCGCAGGCAAGGGTTACTTGCCTGCGGATGTCAAAAGAGGAGAAAATGAAAAAAAGAGGAGAAAAATGAAAACTCAACAACTACAGTTATATAATACGATATAAATATTAAGATATCAATGCATAATTTATTAAGATTGTGTTAAGTTCAAAAAAGAACGGAATTGTGACAAAATCAGAACCTCTGCATAGGATGTGTCGGGAGGGGAGGTTTATGACGACGTATTATTATACCTTTCGATCCATGACAGCGGCTCTGAACGCAACGCAGAAGCTGAAAAGCCGGGGAATCAATGTGAAGCCCGTTCGAACTCCGGAGCAGTTGCGGAAGAAAGGCTGTGGTTATTGCATTCCGGTAGAGGAAGAGAGAATGAGAAGGATGCGGGGGGCTTTGCTTCCGACAGAGTACGAAAAACTGTATAGATCCCGTGATGGGATGTGGGAGGAATTAGACCCATGATCTATTTGGATCACAGTGCGACATCCTATCTAAAGCCACCGCAAGTGGCACAGGGAATGCTGAAAGCGCTGAAGGAATGCAGCAGTGTAGGCAGAGGGGGCCATGACCTTGCTATGGCGGCGGCAGAGGTGGTGCATCGCTGCAGGCAAGAAGCGGCAGCTTTGTTTGACGGGGAACCGGAGCAGGTGGTTTTCACGATGAACGCAACCCATAGTCTGAACATTGCCATTCATAGCCTTTGCAAGCGGGGGATGCTGGTTGCGGTCTCCGGGTTTGAGCATAATGCAGTGATCCGCCCGCTCCATGCAAGGGGCGCAAGGCTTATGATTTGCGGTCGGGAATTGTTTCAAGCGGAAAAGGCGGTTTCGGATTTTGAGAAGGCTCTGGCAGGGGGTGCGGAACTGGTCGTTTGCACCTGCTGTTCCAATGTGTTCGGTTATGTTCTGCCGGTAGAAGAAATCGGGAGGCTGTGTCAAAGCAGAGGGGTGCCTTTGATCATAGATGCTTCACAAGGGGCAGGCGTGCTTCCGGTTTCCCTGAAAAAGACAGGTGCCGCATTTATAGGGATGCCGGGGCATAAGGGCTTATATGGGCCGCAGGGTACAGGGATTCTGTTATGCAACCAAAAGGGAGCACCGCTGATCCACGGAGGCACCGGCAGCCAATCCATGGAACGGAATATGCCGGAAGATCTGCCGGATCGCTTGGAAGCGGGAACCCATAACGTCTGTGGCATTGCAGGCCTTTTAGAAGGAATCCGTTATGTCAGACGCATGGGGACTGAACGGATCCTAAAGCGAGAACGACAGCTGATCGAAGCGGTGGAGAGAGGCTTATCTCAATTTCCCGATCTTCGGCTTTATAGCGGAAAAGGGCAAACGGGAGTGCTGTCCTTTACGGTGCGAGACAGAGATCCGGAGGAGATCGCTTCCCGATTGGCAAGGGAAGGGGTGGCTGTTCGAGCGGGACTTCATTGCGCACCTGTGGCACATGAAAGTGTAGGAACAGCGCCATTCGGTACGGTGAGGATCAGCGTTTCCGATCGGAACAGGGAGGAAGAAATCGTCCGGTTTTTAAAGATCTGTAAAAAAATACTTTAATTATAAAAAAAGCTGTGTTTGGCACTTGCTATTGTGACGGAAATCGGATATAATTATCTAATAATAGAATCAGCGGAGTATTGCCTATGGACGCTATATTAGAATTTATCCGAGATATCGGAGCAATGATCCCTACAATGAAATTCATGGATTTCGTAGATATTCTTCTGGTTGCGGTAGTGCTGTTTGCAGGCTTCAACATGATCCGAACCACTGCGGCGGCTCGAATTGCCAAGAGTGTGGTTATGATCATCGTGCTGTATGTGATCACGGGTCTGCTCAATATGTATCTGATCAACTATCTGCTGGAAACGATCTTGGAGATCGGCCCTCTCGCACTGCTGATCATGTTCCAACCGGAACTTCGCCGTATGTTGGAAAAGCTGGGCGGTAAGTCTCTGAAGGAGATCATCCTCATTAAAGAGGAACAGCGTGAAATCGACTCTGTGATCCAACAGACGGTAGAAGCCTGCCGCTTCCTGTCGGCAGAAAAGACCGGTGCGTTGATCGTATTCGAACGGTCTGATATTTTGACCGACTACCAGAAGAACGGTACCCTGATCGATGCTAAGGTCACAAGCCAGCTTTTGCGGAATTTGTTCTTTACCAAAGCGGCACTGCACGATGGTGCGGTTCTGATCCGTCAGGAGAGAATCTCTGCAGCGGGCTGTGTGTTGCCTCTGACCCAGAATCCCGATATCAGTTCCGATTTGGGGACCCGCCATCGTGCAGCAATCGGTATCAGCGAGGTTTCCGATGCCGTAGTTGTCGTAGTTTCAGAAGAAACGGGAACGATTTCCGTTGCAGTCGGCGGTATGTTAAAGAGATACCTTGCACCTCAAACTCTGGATAAGCTTCTTCATAACGAACTGGCTCCCAAGGAGGAGTCTAAGTCTCGGAATCCTTTGAAACGTTTCCGCAACAACCCCACCAAGGAAGAGGATGATACTGATGCATAAGCCGAAACTCGGATCCTTTTTGTTGGCTCTTCTTGCGGCAATTTTGCTGTGGGTTTACGCCGTTACTGTGGTGAATCCCGATGATAAGACAAGCATTCGTGGCGTTCCGGTTCGTATTACCGGAATGAATGAGCTGCAGATGAACCAACTGATCCTGACCGGTGGTGAGATCCAGTATGTAGACGTGGAGATCGCCGGCAGACGGTCGGATCTGAAAGAACTGAATAATTCCACCCTGGGTGTCGTAGCGGATGTGGGTAAGATCAACGGTCCCGGAACCTATGAGATCAGTTGGTATCTGGATCCTCCGGCAACGGTTGCCAGCGGTGACATTAAGCTGGTCAGTTCCAGTTCCAACAAAATCAAAGTAAAGGTCAGCGAATATTGCGAAAGACCGGAGATCCCGATCCAGATCGAGTATCGGGGTGCTGTGGCAGAGGGCTTTGTCCGTGACCCGGCAGTGACGAACCTAAAGACGGTTTCGGTCAGCGGACCGGCGGAGGAACTGGAAAAGATCGTCTATGCGAAGATTGTGATAGATCTGGACGATACCAAGACTTCTTTGGATCGAGAGATGGAATACCGATTGATCGGGGAGGACGGTGAGCCTTTGGTTCTCAGTTCTTATGTGGAGATCCATGATCCGGTGGTCCGTGTGATGGTTCCGGTTTACTGCTTCAGGCAGATCCAGCTGGAACTGGAGATCATTCCCGGCGGCGGTGCCGAGATAGAAGATGTCAACTATACCATAGAACCCTCGGTGATCGGCGTGATCGGAGATGAGGAAATCCTGAAGGAAATGCCCTCTACTCTGGTCATTAAGACTGTGAAACTGACAGATGTGAAAGAAGTCTTGTCTATGACGATTACGCCGGAACTTCCTACAGGGGTATCCAATCGAGATCCGAACAATGCGGTCAAGGTATCCCTTGCATTGGAAGGTCTGACTACCAGAACGATTTATGTTCCGACAGAGCAGATCCTGCGAGAGAATGATGACGGTAAGCTGGCATTCGCAATTTCCAGAATCCCTATTACCGTTAGAGGAAAGACTGCGGTCGTCCATGGACTCAGCGCAGATAAGATCCGTATTACTACGGATATGGAAAATGACTTTGATTCCAATTCTATGACAGTGAAATTAGAGGTCTCTTTGGTAGATGGAGTCGAAGCAGGTATTCTCGGTAAGTACACCATTTCCGTTGTGGAGCCTACCGAGGAGACGACGGACAATGAAACAGCGCGGGACCGTTGATGCCGTAAGCGGCCGGATCGCAGTGATCTCCGTTGTACGGGAAAGCGCCTGCAGTGGTGATTGCCATAAGTGTGCAGGCTGTGGAGCGGTGACCCAGACCATGCAGATCCGGGCAAAGAATCCGATTGGAGCAACCAAGGGAGACAAGGTGTATGTGGAATCCTCCACGGGACTTGTTTTGTGGGCGGCGGTGCTGGTATATCTGGTGCCGATTCTCGGGTTCTTTGCAGGATATGTTCTGGGCTGTCATTGGAATGCGATCCCCTTATGGTCGGTGATCGGGTTTGTACTGGGGTGGATCCCTGCTCTTTGGTACAACGCCCATGTAAAAAAACGCCCTCCCACTTATACTTTAGTGGCCTTTGTGGAAAGGGGCTGAAAGGCTCTCAAAAGGGAGCCGATGAAGAGTGCTGATACAGCAGAAGTATAATAGGATAAGCAAAGAATGTTTGGATATGTGCTACCTCGTCTTTGTCGTCTGAAAGAAGAGGATAAAAAACGCTATAAGGCAGCTTACTGCGGTCTGTGCAACAGCTTAAAGGTGAGATACGGAACAAGGGGAAGATTTCTGGTCAATTATGACATGACGTTTCTATACTGTCTGCTGGAAAAGCAGAAGGAAGAGTGCCTCATTTCATGCCCCTGCTTTACAAAACCTTTTTGCAAACGGGATTGTATGCCCAATGACGATACTATGGCCTATGCCGCAGATCTGACTGTTCTCCTGTCTTGGTGGAAACTCCGGGACGGGGCAGAGGACAGTGGATGTTTCAAAAAGATCCTATACAAATTGGGTCTGTGGCTCTACAGAAAACCCTATGAAAAAGCCGCAGCCGTGCAACAAGAGGCAAACCGTATTTTTTCTGAACAATTGAGGCGTTTGTCGGAACTGGAAAAGGCTCGATGCGCTTCTATGGATCAGGTGGCAGATACCTTTGCATCTCTCCTGCAGGGGTGTGTACCGAAAGGGGCTCCTGCAGAGGAAAAGCGGATCTTAGGCACCCTCCTGTATCATGTAGGCAGATACCTGTATTTGGTAGATGCTTTGGAGGACCTGCCCGGAGATCAAAAAAAGGGAGGCTACAATCCCTTACTCTACCGATATGGACCTATAGAAGGGAAGCTGTCTCCGGAAGAGCAAGAGAGCCTATGCAATGCCATTGAAGCATCCATTGATATTGCCGCTTCGGCGTTGGAACTTCTTCCTAAGGGGCCTAACAGTGAAATTTTGGAGAATATAATTTATGATGGATTGCCTACAGTACTGAAAAGTGTGTCTGAAGGCAAGTTCCGTAATGGAAAAGCGTTTCGGAAACGAGGTCTTCGGAAACGCAGGATATTAAAGGAGAGCGATACATGAAGGATCCTTATGAAGTCTTGGGACTTTCTCGAGGCGCAGACCCTGAGACCGTAAAAAAGGCTTACAGAGAACTTGTACAGAAGTACCATCCTGATAAATATGCAGGAAATCCCTTGGAGGATCTTGCACAGGAAAAGATGAAGGAAATCAACGAAGCTTATGATGCCATTATGAAAGGAAACGGAAACAGCACCTATGCCTCCGGATCCTATGGTGGCAATGCTTCCGGTGGCTATGGCGGCTCCGCTGTTTTTGCCGAGGTTCGCCGTTTGATTCAACTCGGACAATATCAAGAAGCAGAGAATCAATTGAACGCTATGGGGAATCACACAGCAGAGTGGTATTACTTAAAGGGTATGATTGCTATGCGTAGAGGCTGGATGGACGAGGCACAGCAGAATTTCCGTATTGCCATGTCCATGGATCCGGGGAACATGGAATATCGGAATGCTTTTAATTCCGTGTCCGGTAGCGGCCCCTTTTCTTTCCGTGGGCAGAGAATGGCAACCGACGATTCCACAACGAGCGCATGCCGGGATTGTTGTGATTTGTGCCAATGCCTCATCTGCTTGGATTGCTTGTGCGATTGTATATGAGTGGGACAGGCTTGATAAATATTGCATTTCGATATTCTGTAATTTCGATATTCTGTAAAGGAGTAGAGTATTTTGATTTATAGTATGACCGGCTACGGCAGAGCCGTACAAACTCTCCGCGGCAGAGAGATCACCGTGGAGATCCGTTCTGTCAATAATCGTTTTTTGGATTGTAATGTAAAACTGCCCCGTATTTTCGGCTATGCCGAAGAAGCTATCAAGCAGAAGATCAAAGAATCTGTTGCCCGCGGTAAGGTGGATGTGTTTATCAACATTCGCAACACCGCAGAGGAAGAAGTCCGGATCGGTCTGAATAAGCCCGTATTGGAGGGCTATCTCAAGGCACTGAATGCCATGGTAGAGGAATACGGGGTCCGTAACGACATCAGCACAAGCACCCTGTCCCGTATGCCCGACATTTTCGTAGTGGAAAAGCAGGAAGAGGACGAAGCCCAAAACGTGGCAGATATCCTGTCTGTAGTAGGCGAAGCCCTTGGGGCTTACAACAAGATGCGTCAGACTGAGGGCACAGCTATGGAAGCCGACCTGCGGAATCGTGCCGCTACTATTTTGTCCTATGTGGAGCAGGTGGAACAGCGTAGCCCTGTGACTTTGCAGGAATACCGTCAGCGTCTGGAGAATAAGATGCGTGAAGTACTGGAGAACACCAACATTGATGACAGCCGCATCCTGATGGAAGCTGCGGTCTATGCCGATAAGATCGCTGTGGACGAAGAAACCGTTCGTCTCCGCAGTCATTTTGCTCAGTTGGATAGCCTCCTGACCGGTGGCGGTGCCATTGGCAGAAAGCTGGATTTCCTGCTTCAGGAAATGAATCGTGAGACCAATACCATTGGATCCAAGGGCAATGACATCCAGCAGGCCAGAACGGTGGTAGAGATCAAGTCCGAATTGGAAAAGATTCGGGAACAGATCCAGAATATTGAGTAATTCTAATTTTCGGCCTATGAAATTAGTGAATATTGGATTCGGTAACATGGTATCTTCTCATAGAATGCTCAGTATTGTCAGCCCGGATTCCGCACCCATCAAACGTTTG
Source organism: Faecousia sp. (assembly GCA_045601945.1). GTDB lineage: Bacteria > Bacillota > Clostridia > Oscillospirales > Oscillospiraceae > JAZOXB01. Next base: position 11,727 of record JAZSAO010000153.1, read on the forward strand.
GTGCAGGAAGCCAAGGAGCGCTCCATGGTGATCGATGCCAGTTTTGGCAGAAGGACAAAGTCTGTTATTATTATGGATACAGACCATGTGGTTCTGTCTGCCATCCCTCCCGAGACCATTGCCAAGCGTATGGCAGATAAAGAAGGAGAAATCTATAAAGACGAGGAGGAAACTACATGAAGCAAGGAAGAATCTTGATCGTTTCCGGCCCTTCCGGTGTTGGAAAGGGAACGGTTCTGAAGGAACTGCGAAACAGACACCCCAATATGCGCTTTTCTGTATCTGCAACTACCAGAGCCCCCAGACCCGGTGAGATCGATGGCGTTCATTATCGGTTTATGACGAAAGAAGCGTTCGAGGCCTTGATCGAGCGTGACGCACTGTTGGAATATGCCGGTTATGCAGATAATTATTACGGCACCCCTGCGGATCCTGTGGTAGAGGGCATTGCCCGTGGTGAGATCTGGATCCTTGAGATCGAGGTCAAGGGTGCTTTGCAGGTCATGAGCCGTCGGAAGGATGCCATTTCTGTTTTCATTGCGCCTCCCAGCTATGAGGTTCTCAGAGACAGACTTTTGGGTCGTGGAGATACTCCTCCCGACGTTGCGGAAAAACGTCTCAGAATTGCGGTAGAAGAGTGCAGCCATGCCGGAGAATACGGCTATGTGGTCATAAACGACACGGTAGAAGAGGCTGTCAAAGAAATGGAAGCCATTCTTCTTGCAGAGTCCTGCCGCAGTGAATATAATCCTGTTAACTTATAATCATATTTCATTCACACTTACATCTTTACATTCATTCTTTAGGAGGAATTTATTATGCTTTATCCCGCTATGTCCAGCCTTCTCAGCAATATCAGCAGCCGCTATCTCATGGTCAATGTGGTCGCTCGTCGCGCCCGTCAGATCTCTATTGAGGCAAGAGAAGAGAAGGTCCATCTTGAGGACAAACCCGTTACCCTTGCCATCCGTGAAGTTTCCGAAGGCAAGCTGGCAGCTTCCGTAGAAAAGCCTGTTCTCGACTAAGAGCGTTCAGGTACTTCTAAATTCCCTTTTGTCTTAGAGGTACCTTTTCGATTTGAGATCCCATTTCCTTTGGATATGGGAGAAATTAACGGTGTCGGAGGGTGCATATGATCGGAAAAATCGCTGTTTCATCTGCCATATATGGAATCGATAAGCCCTATGACTACCGTATTCCCCAAGATATGTGTGTCTGTCCGGGCCAGAGAGTCATGGTACCCTTTGGTCGTGGAGACAGACAGGTAGAGGGGATCCTGTTGCAGGTAACAGAAGGGGATGGAGAGGGCTTAAAATCTATACTGTCCCTTTTAGACGAGGAGCCTCTTTTGGATGAGAAGCTCCTCCGTCTTGCTGCGTTTATGAGGGAACGATATTTTTGCACCTTCTACGATGCAATTAAGGCCATTTTGCCGGCAGGTGTGTGGTTTCGCTCCAAGGAGTTCTATGCCATCGCAGATCCCCAATGGAGGGAGAAGATCCATCGTCAACCTGTCGCACTGGCTGTTATGGAGACGGTTGCGGATCTGGGCGGTCGGGTAGAAGCTACCCTATTACGGAAACAGTTTGATGAAGAAGCCCTCAGCAAGGCGCTCCATTATCTCATGGGGAAAAAGCTGTTGACAGGCGAGATCCAAAGACAGCGTGGGGTACGAGACAAGATAGAACAGATTGCTGTTCTTGCCGTTACCGTAGAAGAAGCACTGCAGTATGCGGGAGAGAAAAAACGATCTGCACCCCTTCAGAGCAGTGTGCTGGAGATGCTGGCATCTTTTGGGGAATGCGCAAAGAAAGATTTGTTCTACTATACCGGTGCGACTGCTGCGGTTTTACACCGTTTACAGGATCTGGGATATATCCAACTCATAGAAGAGGAACAGTTGCGTTTGCCTCTTGTACAGGCGGCGAAGCTGGATGGCGAATTGGTTCTCAATGAGGAACAGGAAAAGGTCTATAAGTCTCTGGGAACACAAAAAGAAGGCGTGTCCCTTCTGTACGGTGTTACGGGAAGCGGTAAGACCTCGGTATACATTAAGCTGATCTACGATTGCCTTGCCCGTGGGGAAAGTGCGATCCTATTGGTTCCTGAGATTGCGTTGACTCCCCAGTTGCTATCTCTCTTTGCGGCCCACTTTCAGGATCGGGTAGCCGTGCTTCACAGTAGTCTCCGCTTGACAGAGCGGTATGATACATGGAAGCGGATCCGTCGGGGAGAGGCCCGTGTGATCTTAGGAACGCGCTCTGCCATTTTTGCGCCTGCACAGAATTTGGGATTGATCATTCTGGATGAGGAGCAGGAGCATACCTATAAATCCGAGCAATCCCCCAGATATCATGCTCGTGAAATTGCAATTTATCGCGGTGTGCAGGAAGGGATCCCTGTGATCTTTGGCTCTGCCACACCTTCTGTCGAATCCATGTATCGGGCGGAACAGGGGATCTATAGACTATATACCCTGAAACACCGCTATAATCGTCGGGAATTACCTCCCGTAGAGATCGTGGATATGAAGCAGGAACTGCGCAGAGGAAACGGAACGCCTATCAGCGAGGATCTGTATCTTGCGTTGCAAGAAAACATCCGATTGGGACAGCAGTCGATTCTGTTCCTGAACCGCAGGGGTACCAGTTCTATGCTTTCCTGTGTTTCCTGCGGTCATGTGCCAAGTTGCCCCGGATGTGACTTGCATTTGACGTATCATCATGCCAATGGCAGGCTTATGTGCCATTATTGCGGCTATTCCGCACCTGCCCCCCGTCGCTGTCCGGAATGTGGAGGGCCCTACAAGCAGATCGGTGTGGGAACCCAAAAGATCCAAGAGCGTTTGGGAGAATTATTCGGACAGGACAGCATCCTACGTATGGATGCGGATACGGTTTCAGCCGTGAATACCCACGAAAAACTCTTGTCCCGATTTCGGGATGAAAAGATCCCCATTCTACTGGGAACCCAAATGGTAGCAAAGAGATTGAATTTTGAAAATGTGACTTTGGTAGGGGTTCTGGACGGAGATATGTCTCTGTATATCGGAGATTATCGAGCCGGAGAGAACACCTTCAGTATGATCACCCAAGTCATTGGGCGAGCAGGCAGAGGAGAGGTCGGTGGTCGGGCTGTGATCCAGACTATGACACCGGATAACCCTGTGATTCGTCTGGCGGCGAATCAGGACTATGACAGCTTCTACCGTATGGAGATCGGTCTGCGAGAGATTCGGGAATGCCCGCCTTTTTGCGATCAGATCACTCTGACCTTCCACGGAAAGGAAGAGGAAGGCGTAAAGCAGGGGGCTATTCGTTTCCGAAATTTCCTAATGACCAACTTAAACAGTGAATATTATGCAGA
>JAZSAO010000154.1:0-7099 GCA_045601945.1 Faecousia sp.
AGCTTACTACGGGAGCGCCGTAAACGCTGCCGCCTGCGCCGGTGGTGGGAGTACCGAAGTCGGTGTTGATATCGGTAACGGTCATTTCGACCTGAGTAACAGCACCTTCTGCCTTCAGTTCCATGACATAGTTACCGCCAAGGGTAACAACGCCGTCGCCGCCGAAGGTAACATAGGTGTTGGTAACGGCCTCAGCCTTTACCTCGAACTGACGATTTACGGAAACGTAGTTGCCGTCACCGTCGGAAACCTGTACGGTAACGGTGTGGATACCGTTGCCCAGAGTGGTACGGGTCATCGCCTTGGTGTCGTCGCCGTCACAGGCAATGTTCTTGCCGTCAATGAAGATCACGGTTGCAGCGGCGTCAACGCCGGTGCGGTTCTGGCTTTCGGGATCGTGGAAGAGGGCTTCCAGTTCAACAGAGTCAGTGGTGATGACAGTGGAACCGTCGGCGGCCAGTTCTTCGCCGTTAATGGTAACAGCATCGATCACGGGATTTACCAGGTCGTCTAAGTTGGTGCCATAGACAAAGCGCATATCGTCAAAGTACAGAGTACCGTTGAAGCGGCCTTCCCCTGCAGCGGGCTGATAGGACAGCCAAATCAAGCCTTCGCCCTGACGGATCATCATGGGATGCTCCAGAGAGATCTGGGAATGATAGGGAGTCAGGTCTGCATAGCAGTACATCCAGCCTGTCCAGTTAATGCCTGCGGAGTTTGCACCGTCGGTAGCATTCAGGAGGGGGATATTCTTGGTGGAATAGCCGGAGCCGTTCCAAACCGCTACGTCAACGTAGACCTTATATGCGGGGGTGCCTTCGGGAGCGTAGACCCAAACGCCAACCTCAGTGGGATAACCCTCTACAGGGATCTCCTCACCGCAGTAGCGAATATAGAAGTTAGAGTTAGAACTGTTGTCGAAGGAAGAGTAGTCGTAGTTCAGTTCCAGAGAATAGTCACCGCCACGGACGGGAGCACCGTCAGCGCGGCTTGCGGTACGGAGGCCGCCAGCCATATAAGCGGTAATGGAGTTGTTGGGCCACAGATAGTAGGTGTAGCCGTTTGCACGGAAGATGGGTGCAGCGGGAACGGCACTATCATAGTTACCGGTGAACTGATAGGGCGCCGTCAGCTTGGTATATACGGGGCTGCCGGAGTAAGTACCGGAGGTAATGACTTCCAATTCGGGATATGCTCCGTAGTAGCCGTCACCGTAGGGGCTGCCTTCGTAGTGATAGGTGTTCTTACCTTCGTGGAAGTGGGCAGCGGTCAAGGGGCCGTTTGCATCAGGCTCAAAGTCCTGATAGATAATGGGCATCTTACCGATTTCCACAACGATGGTATCGGAGAGAACCGTGCCGTCCAGCTTGGTGTAGCTGACAGTGATATCTGCCATAACAGTGCCTTCGAAGTTGCCGCTGTGGAAGATATTGCCGTTCATGGTGCCAACCTGTTCGTTGGAGATGCCCTCGCTCTTGGACTCGATGGTCCAGGTGAAGTCCCCTGCCTTATAGTTGATCCCACGGCCTGCATACTTAGCATTCAGACCCAGATCGGAGTCTGCATTGAAGTCCAGAGAAATGGACTCGCCGGTAAAGTACACGTCGTCAATGTCAGCAATGACGATCTTGGTGGTGCCAACGGTCTTAGCGCCGTTCTTCAGTTCTACAACAGCCTCACCGACATAGCCTTCTTTAGCGGTAAACAGACCCTCGGAATCGATGGTGCCTGCTTCTGCATTCACATTCCAACTCAGACCTGTGGGCAGTTCCGCTGCGCCACCGGCTGCATCAACGCCCAGAGCAGTAAACTGCACAGCGCTGCCGGGGGTATAAACACGGTTGTTGGGGCTAATGGAAGCGTGGTCGAAGCTGCCGTCAGAAGTAGCGGTGGAAACCCACAGCAGAGCGGAAGCAACGGTACGCTCGGGACCGTCGGAAGGAGAGTTGCGAACTTCCAGTACTTCGGTACCCTCACGGACAGTGGCATAAGTAGCGGATCCGCCGCCATCGAGATAGATGGCATCTACACAGCCTGCCTGCAGGAGGATCTCGCCCATATCGTACAGAGTCATACCTACGGAGTAGGGAGCCTGTCTGCCGTCAATGAGCATGGTCATAACGGAACCGTCAGCCTTCACACCGATGGAGTTACGGGGCATCAGATCGCCGTTGTTGGGATCGGCAACGTTCACGCCGTCCTTAACCAGATAGAAGGGGCCGGAAACTGCTTCCAGAACATCGGAATGATCCTCGCCGTAGTCACGGATAACATAGGAGCCGTCCTTCAGAACTGCAAAATAGGGCTCTTGGGCATTGCCGTTGCCGGTTTGAACCAAATTGCCCTCCATGATCAGGTAGCCCAGAGGCTGTGCGGTCTGCATATTGTAATAGTCGCCGTTGGTGGCAAAAACAACACTGCCACCGGTAGCTGCTTCATAAGCGGCTGCCTGATCGGTGGTACGCATCATACCCCAAGTCAGAGCGTTGTTCTTTACAGCCTCTGCACGGCTGCCGGGAGTAGAGCCGGCGGTATAATAGCCGTAGTAGGATGCACGGAAGGTAACCTCTGCATCGGGAGAGATGGTCGTAATAAATGCCATCTGCTGATTGTTGCCGGTGGTGTCGTTAAGAACCACCTGAGACTCGGTCACACCGGAAACGATGGTGTAATCTGTCTGGGAGATCTTGTACTTTCCGGAGGGAGCGGTGATTTCGGGGCCGGCGGCAAATCCTGCAGGCAGGATGCCCAGCACCATAACCAGAGCCACTACCAGAGAAAGCACACGCTTGGATACGTTTTTCATCATAGAAACCTCCATTCTATTGTGATAGCTTACATTATCGCACATTGTACTAAAAATGTCAAGCACAACATTTCACTCCCCACGAAAATTTACACTCACGCCTCCCAATCAAACTGTCAAACTGTTCCCCAAACTGTGATTTTACCACATGGCAAAGGCCTTAGCCCTATTCTAATCCATGTAACGTAGCCAAAACTTTCAACTAAAAAAAGGGCAGAGGATCTCTCCCCTGCCCATGAATTATTTCTTCATAACCGCCCTTTTCAGTCGGCTTCCCAAATGGATCATCCGACGGAACAAGAATCGCAGCTGTTGTCTGCGCGCATATCGCAGATACCGCCGATCCCTTTGGCAATCTACATAGGTTTCTCCTCGGTAGAACCCTACTAAAATTCCCAAAATATCTTTCCGCTCCACAAGATCGGAGCCAAGGCAATTGTCTCCTCGTATCAGGAAGCTACTTCCTTTTCTGCCAACGATCCGATGGAGTACGTATTCCCCCAAACCGCGGCGGAACAGCACCACGTCTCCCCTTTTCGGCTCCCGACCGAAAGTTCCTACAGATCGGATCAAGGATTGCTCCTGCCCCTCTCGCAGCATAGGTTCCATACTGATCCCCTTGGTCTGCTTCAGGAGAAAGCCCTCTATGGCAAGCTGTTCTTCGTAGCTTCGATTCATTCTGCCAAAAGGTCTCCCTGCTCCAAGGTCTGCAAAAAGCTGTCTAAATTCGCCGATGCCCGTTCCTCCGTGACCTCATATCGTTCCAGCATGGCGGTCAAGAGTTCTTCTTTCGTTTTTTCTCCCTCTGTCAGCAGAGACATGAGAAAGGCGCCGGTGCTGTTCAGCTTCACCATGCCGTTAAATTTTGCGTGATCCTTCCCTACGGCAACGGCAACCCACTGCCCGGAAACCTCTCGGAGAACAAACCGGTACTTAAGTCTCATGGTTTTTCCCCTCCACAATGGTCTCATAGGCTACGATGGCAGATTCTCTTTCCGGTGTACAGCGGATCCGCCACAGGTTACAGTGTTCCATCAGCTTTTCGACCATGTCCAAAGTCGCAACAGCGGATTCCGGATCCGACGGCATGAAAATTTGGAGCATCAGGAGATTTAAGGCCTCTTCCTTACTCAAGGGAGTGACTTCATTGACGGGGGCCCGTTCGATGAGGCACAGATCCTTTATTTCTGCTCGAACCAAACGGTAGATGCCCTCCTTCCCCGCCCAAGGGGTACCGTAGGCATAAGGAATCCCATCAAAGAAACGGACAATGGGCTTATCTCCATTGACGATATCCACTTTGGGAAAATAATTCTTGATCCAATTACGGGTATGGGTGGTCTTACCCACACCGCTTCTGGCAAAGAATGCAATTCCTCGTCCATCTATATGAACCACGGCAGAATGGAGCAAAATCGCATCCCTCTTTGGAATCTGCATACACAGTTTCCGATAAGCACAAATACTCTCTAAGTAGCCCCTTGAATCCGGATGCTGAGAAACCTTAGCTTCCCGATCCATCTCTTCTTCCGTTACAGAGATCACGAAATCCGTTTCTCGTTCTCCTTCGTAAAGAAAATATTGACATTGTTTCTCTAAATAAGGATAGCGATTACGCAATTCCACAACAAAATCTGCAAACATATAACGAGGCATAGGTATACTCCTTCATTTTATATTGCTTATACCTTATCACAGACCGAGAAAAAAGTCAAGTTCTCCCATAAAATCATCTGAAATTTACACGCAATTCCTACCTATTGCAAAACCCGCCATTATCTGTTATAATGTTATAGAACTCAATACTGAAAAAGGAGAATGATTTATGAAACGACTACTTTCTATCCTTCTGTGTTTGTGTCTGCTGTCCGGCCTTTGGGTTTCCGCCGCGGAATCCTCACAGGACAAGCTTTCCATCTCCTACCACGGCCACAACGGCATTAACATTGCCACACAGGTATCTCCCACCCATTACCGTCTGTATTTGCCTGTGGAGTTTGACGGCTACGGTCACGCCCTTGCCATTTCCAATGTGCCCACCGGGGCGGATCTTACCATTACTTATACACCCGAAGATGTCTTGGAAAACTTCACATCCTATGTTGGTCAGGAAATGTACATGACCCTTACCATCACCCGTGGGAAGGAAACCAAGTCCATTCGTTGTGACCTGATCCCCATTAACGGCATTGCAACCATGTACATCCGCAGTGACGATCCCGAAAACGAGGGTCGTGAGTGGATCGAATCCAGCCCGGATAAGTCCAACTCTACTACGGGCCATATGCTCCTCGTGGATGAAGAAGGAAACGAGATCTACAAAGATGCCCTCACCCAAATCAAGGGTCGCGGCAACTCCACATGGTTGGCTGAAAAAAAGCCCTACCAAATCAAGCTTTCCGAAAAGACCGACCTCTTGGAAACCGGTGATAAGTCCAATGCTTCCAAGACATGGGTCCTTCTCACCAACCATTCCGATGCCTCCCAGCTTCGAAATCGCACAGTCTTAGATCTGTCTGTTGCCATGGGTATGGATCCGGGGATCCAGTGCCGCCCGATCAACCTCTTCTACGACGGAGAATACCGTGGTACCTACCTCCTGTGCGAAAAGGTCGAGATCAAATCCGGTCGCGTAGATATTGAGGATTTAGAAGAATCCATCGAAGAATCCAATCCCCAAATCGACGACTTTGATGCCCTTCCCACAGAAATCGGCAAAACCGCCAACGGTGCCAACTACTACTATTGCCCCGATTTGGTAAGCCCCGAGAACATCACCGGCGGTTTCCTGCTGGAACTGGATATTCCCGGACGAGCCACCTTGGAAAAGTGCTATTTTGTAACCACACGAGGAACCCATATTGTTGTCAAGAGTCCGGAATACTGTTCCAAAGAGGCCATGGACTACATTGCCACCTATTATCAGGAATTTGAAGACGCCCTCTATAATGACGGCATCCACCCCGAAAACGGAAAAACCCTTGCAGACTATGCCGACATTCGCAGCCTTGCCCAGTGTTACATTGTAAACGAGCTAACCAAAAATCCCGACGGCTACCGTACCTCCTGTTATTTCTATAAGAATGCCGACTCCGACGTTCTCATGGGCGGTCCCGTTTGGGACTATGACTTGGGCTTCGGCCTCGGTTGGAGTCAGTTCGCTGTATTCTGCGTTGAACCCACAGGCTATTTCACACTTTTATCCAACTTCTGCCGAGAACTGTACCGTTTCGGTCCCTTCCGTCAGGCTGTCCATGATATTTACATAGAGCAGGTATCCCCCTATGTAACAAACACCCTTCTCCCCGCTTTAGATGAGAACATTGCCACTATTTCCAATGCCGCTCGTGGCAATAACTTGGTATGGAATCGAGATCCTAAGTCTTTCTTCGATGCCTGTGCCACTCTCAAAAATTATATCACCATTCGCAACACATGGCTCACAGAGGCGTTCTCCACATGGAACAGCGAAACCAAGGAAAACATGAACCCCTACCACGATGTAACGGAAAATGACTGGTTCTACGAAGCAGTCACCGAAGCCAGTCACCTTGGTCTCGTAAACGGTATGGGATTTGGCATATTTGCCCCTGAAAAGACCGCTACCAGAGCACAGGCCACCAAGATCCTCTGGGTTTTAGGCGGCAACCAATTGGCAAGAACCGACGCCCTTTTCCCTGATGTGGATCCCGTAGAATGGTATGCTCCCGCCATTGCTTGGGCGCAGGAGTCCAAGATCGTCAACGGTTACGCAGACGGCAACTTCGGACCGAATGATCCCATAACCCGTCAGGATCTCGTTGTCCTCCTGTATCGTTGGTCCGAAGAAGCAAACGAGGATCTGTCCTCACTTTCCGACTTCTCTGACGGAGCCGCTGTCTCCCTCTACGCCCAAAAGGCCATTTGCTGGGCAATCGAAAGAGGCATTCTCACCGGCTATACCGACGGAACCCTCCGTCCGAAGCAGAGCATTTCCCGTGCAGAACTTGCCGCCATTATGGTGCGCTACTGCAATACTGCAGAAAAATAATCCCAAAGCAAAGGAGCCCTTTCTATGATCTGGTGTGTCGAAGACGACCCTTCCATTCTGGATATTGAACTATATGCTTTGGACTCTGCGGGATTTTCCGTCCGAGGCTTTCCCGACGGAGCCGCATTCCGACAAGCCTTGGAAACCGAACAGCCCCGATTGATCCTGTTGGACGTAATGCTTCCCGGCCCCGATGGTCTGGAGATCCTGGATTGGCTCCGCTCCACCCCTGCCTATAGCCATATCCCTGTGATTATGGCAAC
>JAZSAO010000155.1:0-8431 GCA_045601945.1 Faecousia sp.
CGCGGCAGGCATACATCATCTTCCTCCGGACAATGGGCATTTCCCGAATCAGGAATGCTATGCTGCCCTTGATCCTTCCCTCTTCGTTCCGGCAGAGGATTCCCTGCCAGCTCCAGGCCGGCTTCTGCTTTGCCCAGAGGGCAGATTGTGCAAAATGACCTTCGGGGTGGCTCTCTAAGAAGGCTTCATATTCAGGAATCATTTCCTTGGTTACAAGTTCAGTCATATCTACATCTCCCAAACCATATTATTTCTATTTTATAATACCATATTCGATGGATTTTTGCAATCCTCTTTCGAAATTCTCCCTGCACTTTCGATAAAAAAAGAGTCCGCACCGCCGTCGGATGCGAACTCCACTGAAAAAATCTCGGCTATCAATGTTTAAATAATCGGCATTCTTTAAAAGAAGAATACCGATTGGAATGTTGAAAAAATCGGCATCCTCCAAAAGAAGAATGCCGATTGGTGCGAGTGATGCGACTTGAACGCACACGACTGCTGCCACACGCCCCTCAAACGTGCCTGTCTACCGATTCCAGCACACTCGCATATGCACTTTGCTCCGCTATTATACATCGGTTTTTGGATTTTGTCAATAGTTTTTTTCACATCTTGCAAAAAATAATTTTTTCTGATAAAATAGAACAAAATTCAATTTTCATCCTATGGCTCATTATGGGTGAGAGATGCAAAAGCAGATTGGAGGCGCCTCGATGGCTCGTTTTTTTGTAAATCCTCAGGAGATCAATCCTTCTTTTATGGTTTTAACCGGTGATAATGCTGCCCATGCTAAAGTCCTTCGGCTAAAAAACGGAGATCGCGTAACCGTCTGCGACGGGGAGGGTACCGATTATCATTGTACCGTATCCGACGTTGCACCGGGTCAAATCAGTTTGATCGTTCACAGTGCTGACCCCTCTCAAAGCGAAGCTACCGTCAAATGTCGCGTTTATATGGCATTATCCAAGGGGGATAAATTTGAACATGTGATTCAAAAAGCCACAGAATTGGGGGCCGCCGAGGTAATTTGCTTCCCCTCTGCCCGTTGTGTATCTCGCCCCGACGATAAATCTTTGGCAAAAAAGCTGGATCGCTGGCAAAAGATTGCCGCCTCCGCAGCAGAGCAATCTCGCCGTGGTATCATCCCCAAAGTTCGATCCCTCCCCTCCTACGAAGCAGCCATCAAAGAAGCCGCGGAAGCTGACCTTGCTGTGTGCTTCTACGAAAACGAAGAGCAGCTGACCTTCCGCGCCGTGATCGAAGCCGCACCCTTCCGAACAGCTTCCATTCTCACCGGCCCTGAGGGAGGTTTTGACGAAGTCGAAGTCCTTCAAGCAGAAAAAGCAGGTCTGAAAATCTGTACTTTAGGAAGCCGTATTCTCCGTTGTGAGACCGCACCCTTGTGCGCACTCTCCGCACTGATGTACGCCGCAGGAGAATTCTAGTCTTTCTTCCTCCATTTTCCCTGTAAATTCCTGTGTATTTTACGTTTTTCTACTTGACGAATGACAGAAAATATAGGATAATAGAAAATATAGCTTTATTTCAGAAAAGCACTCGTCCGCTTTTCTGACTGCTGATAAAATTTAGGAGGGTACGATATGATTGGTTTTTACGATTACACCGTCATTTTAACATATTTAAGCTTGATCTCCGCTGTGGGTGGGATTGCTTTGGTCACCAGTGACCACCCGATATTGGCTACCTTCTGCCTGTTGTTCTGCGGATTGTGTGATATGTTCGACGGCAAAGTCGCACGAGCCAAAAAAAATCGCACACAAGAAGAAAAAAGTTTTGGCATTCAGATCGATTCTCTCGTAGACATAGTAGCATTTGGTGTGCTTCCTGCAACTATGACGATTGAATTGTGCGGACATCGTTGGTATGCCTATGTCGTATCTGCTTTCTTTGTTTTGGCAGGAGTGATCCGTTTGGCATACTACAACGTAACAGAGGAAATGAGACAAAAGGATACTGATGAAGTACGGAAAAATTATTCCGGTCTCCCAATTACTACCTCTTCCCTACTTTTCCCTTTCTTTTTCTGTTTGATTTCTGTATACTGTATGAAGCAGGATCATATTTCTCTGTTCCTGCAGTTGTTCCAACTGAATGGATTCCGTTTTGCTCTTTGCGGAATCACCGCCTTGACGGGCCTCGCTTTTATTACTCCCTTTCAGATCCGGAAACCCCAATCTCGTGAAATGTGGGGTATTTTAGTGATCGGCGTCGCAATGGCTCTGGTTCTGCTGATCGTCTATTTAAAATTTGTTGTAAAATGAAAAAGCTTCTCATTCTTATGAACCCCTGTTCCGGCAAAAAGAAGGCCGGCTCTCATTTATGGGAGATCATCTCCATCTTCAACCGTGCAGATTACGAGGTAACCGTCCACATCACCGCCGAGCAAGGCGATGCCGCCAATGTAATTGCAAAGCATGGTACCTCTTACGATCTATTGGTCTGTATCGGTGGGGACGGGACCTTTAACGAGGTCGTCACCGGATTATCTACGCTGGATCGGAAACCTCCCATAGGCTACATCCCTGCAGGCAGTACAAATGATTTTGCCGGTAGCCTCCATTTATCCAAAAACATCCTCACCGCCGCCCATGATATTGTAAAAGGCCATGTCCACCCTCTGGATATTGGGCAATTCAATGACCGCTATTTCTCCTACATTGCCTCTTTTGGAGTTTTTACCAAAACATCCTATTCTACACCCCAGAGTTTAAAAAATTTACTGGGGCATACCGCCTATGTTCTGGAAAGCGTGAAAGAACTGGCATCTATTCGAAGCCACCATCTGCGCTTTACCACTGCAGACGGAACGGTGTTTGAGGATGACTATATTTTCGGAGCCATTAGTAATTCCACCTCGGTGGCAGGTGTCCTGACATTGGATCCCACACTGGTGGATATGAACGACGGGCTCTTTGAATTACTGCTGGTAAGAAAGCCGCAGAGTCTGCTGGAGATAAGTGATTGTATTCTGGCCCTCACAACACAGGATTATAACAGTCCCATGTTGACCTTCGTATCGACTCCGTCTGTTGAAATCGAAGCCCCCGAAGATCTAAACTGGACTCTGGATGGAGAATTTCAAAAAGGCAGTAGCCACTGTTCTGTCATCAATTGTCATAGTGCAATCAACATCATACTATGATCCTTCCTTATGCTGTCTCCGGAATTTCCATTCTCAGCGAGACAGCATTTCCAATATCACTATCAGAAAGAGGGACAGTTATGAAAACGATCTGTAAACGGCTCCGCAGGGGAGACGATCTTCTCCTATCCATTCGCGAACTTGCAAAAGAACACCATATCCCTGCAGGGGTCGTCCTATCTGCTGTAGGCTGCATTTCTCAAGGACGTGTCCGAGATGCGAGCGGTGTGCGGATCCGAGACATTGATTGTCACTGTGAGATCTTATCCCTTAACGGCACCGTAAGTCAAAACCGCTGTCATCTTCATATTTCCCTTTCCAAAGAAGACCTTTCCACCATTGGCGGCCATTTGTGCGAAGGCTGTATCATTAACACCACCTGTGAGTTGGTTTTAGGAGTTCCGGACAATTGGGAGATCGGTGTGGAATTTGATCCGGAAACAGGATATAATGAACTGATATTTCAGGAGGTAAAACGATGAAAAATACCACACTTTGCTATATTGAAAAAGATAACTGCTACCTACTCCTGCACCGAATCAAGAAAGAAAATGACCTAAACAAAGATAAATGGGTCGGTATCGGCGGCAAGTTCGAAGAAAACGAAAGCCCCGAAGAATGCCTTCTCCGAGAAGCTATGGAGGAAACCGGCCTGACTCTCACAGACTACCGCTACTGCGGCATTGTTACCTTTGTTTCCGACAAGTGGGAGGGAGAATATATGCACCTGTTCCACGCTACCGGCTTCCATGGTGAACTCATCGATTGCAATGAAGGGACTCTGGAATGGGTCGATAAAGAATTCTTTACCTCCCTTCCCCAGTGGGAAGGTGACAAGATTTTTCTATCCCTTATGGAACAGAATGTTCCCTTCTTCTCCCTGAAGTTATGCTACGAGGGAGATCGACTGGTATATTCCGCCTTAAACGGAAGACCCCTGTAATCCCTTTAACCCTTCCCATTTTAGAAAGGAGCGTGGATCATATGTTGGAACTGCGAGAATTGACCATAGAATCCATGGCCCTGCGTTTGGTCGCAGCCGTCATTTTAGGCGGTATTATCGGCTTTGAACGCGGACGGAAAAATCGCCCCGCCGGTCTAAGAACCAATATGCTGGTATGTATCGGTGCCTGTATCGTTATGATGACCAATCAGTACATCTACCAAGCCTATGGCTCCGGTGATCCCGTAAGAATGGGCGCTCAGGTCGTTAGCGGTATCGGTTTTTTAGGTGCCGGAACGATCATTGTTACCGCTCACAATCGAATCAAAGGTCTAACCACAGCCGCAAGCCTGTGGACAGCCGCCTGTGTAGGACTCACCTTGGGTGTTGGATTATACGAAGTAGCCGTTATGGGCTGTATTGCCATTTTTCTTGTGCTGACTCTCCTACACCTTTGGGATAGCCGGATCCATCAGCACACACGAAGCATCGATGTATATATTGAGTTGGAAGCAGAGGTTTCTCTCGGAGAATTTCTCCGTCGTTTTCGGGAAAGTTCTCTCAACATTTCCGGTCTACAGGTTGAGCAGGGAACCCATGCAGAGGGCGTTGCCTTTTTCGCTACCGTAAAATCTCCTAAAAAAACAAACCACGATATTCTCTTGGGTGAGATTCGTTCCATAGAGGGTATCCGCTTCTGTGAAACCCTGTAAAACTGATTCCATCAAGGAAATGGCAAACTGTACCAAAAAGTGCAGTCTGCCATTTCCTTTATTCTATTCTATTTAGCCTTTCATAATTTTACTTTCCGTCACGTTCCGCAATTAGCTTGCGAAAAACCTGCTTGCACTATCGGAGTAGGCAAAGAGGGCCTTGCACAGATCACCCAGAGTGCCTGTTTTGTTGTTACCGTAGGTGTCGGCAGTGTATAGCAGATTGCAAGAAACGGGGGTTTCACCTGCATAGATCTGTACGGACAGGACAGAACGGAGTTCCGCGGCTAAGAGGGAATCCAGTGTGAAGGCATAGAAGTTGTACTTGGAATTGTACAGTTCTCCGTTGGACAGAGTCAAAGTCTTTTCCTGTCCGTTAACGCCCTCATAGCTGACCTTGAGGGTCAAATCTGCAATATCTCCGGTGTAGCTACCCATAGAGAAGATGAATTTAACCGTAACCTTAGAAGCCAGATCCAAAGCCTTGCCTTCCCACTTAATGGGAGCATTTTCCGGATCCCCCACCACCGTGTTGGTATTGTTGAATACCACGGAGTCCATATCACTGAGGAAAGTCTTTTGCTCCCCGGTCATATGGGCATCTGCAAGGTTGTCTGTACGATAGTTCTTAAAGATCTGTGCCTTCGCGCCGTAGCGAAGAAGATCGGCACAAAGGGTCTTCAAGGTTGCCGACGAAGTAGCCTTTTTCATCTGCGCGTATGCATAATCCCCAATGCTGTAGTCGTCAACAGGAGAGTAATAAACCTGATCATCCTTGGTGCCATAGAGGACAGACCGGATCCTGTCGTTCATGTTTACAGCGGTGAGACCGGTCAAGGTGAAATAATAGTAACCGTTCTTCTCTTCAGGCAGGATCTTGACAGTCTTTACACCTGTCTCGATGTTACCCTCATAGATTTCCAATTCTGCCAAAACATAGACCGTATCCATATCGAATCCGGACAAGAAAGACTTTCCGATGGCAAAGCTTACGGAAATATCACTTGCCAGATTCAGGGTATGTCCCATCTTCCATGTAGCTTCCTGAAGGGGAGCCTTTTCCTCTTCTGCGCCGCAGATACAGGAGCCGGCTGTAAATTCGTGTCCTTCTACTCGAGTCTTGTTGCAACGACTGCAGATTCCCATATGGGTACCATCCTCCCGATCGGTGTAACAGAAATCATGTCCCAGACGAGGCACGATCTCCTGGGCCACAAGGACAGTATGACACCGATCACAGTGCATTCCCTCCGTCATGCCGGAGTTTAGGCAGGTGGGGGCGACTGCCGCATCTGTCACAGCCTGATGTCCCATGGCAGGAATGGGTTCCGTATAGTCATGTCCACACCGGGAGCAAGTATAGGTGGTGGTGCCGTCCTCCGTACAGGTAGGTACGGCGGTGGTTTTTCCTACATAGTCATGACCCATAGGGGCAATGCTCTCTGTGTAGCTGTCACCGCAAAGGGTGCAGGTATAGGTGGTGGTACCCGGCTGGGTACAGGTTGGTGCTACCGTCTCGGCAGTATAGTTATGGGCACAATTCTCTGCCACATACCAGACTACGGGCTCACTATCCATGTACCCATAGCTTGAGTTTACTCGGACCGTACAATCATAGGTCCCCGGTTCTGTTGCCGTAAAAGTACAGGTATACGAATCACTATACTTTTGCACAGAATAAAGATGCTTTCTTATTCCCCCCTCCGGGGTATAATAGAACGTATAGGTAGCACTACCCGATCCCTTCGCATCCACGCTCAGGAGAACCTTCTCACCGGGGGCGAAGGTGGCGTAGGGGCCTTTGTTGGTCATGGCAATGTACCGGTTTCTGGAAAAATCAAATGTCCCTTCCATAGTTACGCCGTTACTGTACACTGCCTTTACGCTGAAGGTATAGTTTCCCAGACCCAGTACTTGCTTCCAAGAAAAGGTCTTTCCTAAATTTTCTTCATATAGCACTTCCTTGGTATCGGCATCGTAGAGGCTGACGAAATAGCTGTCTGCCGCTACATCCGACCAAGTCGCCTTAACATCCTGATTATAGGCACTTAGCCTGATAGCCGGCGCTTCATAAACTACCGTAAAGGTGCAAGGGGCAGAACGAACCGCTTCTTCCCCTCTGATGGATGTAATATACACAGTATAATTGCCGGTCTCCATAGCGGCAAAGGTATATGCATTCACATCACCCATGTTTTGACTGATGACTAACCTGTCATCGCAATACAGATCGATCTGATAAGATTCTTCGTTAACTGCGGAAGACCATGTCACACAGACCTCCGTACCGTAGTAGTAAGTGTGCTTGTCGCTGGTTACATTTATAGGAAGGTTGGTATGTGTCACATAATTGGGTCTCAGAATTTTATAAATATTCGATACCGACTCATGATTTGCAACTTTATTGTATCCATAATAGCCCATGGCAGTGGAACTGATATCTCGGGGAGAATTGCCCCCAATGGTGGAAATATTGGTACCATCCACCTCATATATCAGTTCAATATGCATGGCAAAATATGCAAAATTCTTAAACAAGCACAGGTCTCCGGGCTTAGCCTCTTCCACGGAAACCTCATATCCACCGGCTGCAAGGATATTATTTTCTAAAGTTATAAAATCCATCGTCATGGGAATCGCAGAGCTTTGCCCCGCCAAAATAGCACAATCTCCAATAAAATTCGTACACCAATTGTCAGTATATCCAAGAGTTTCGCCACTTTTTCCCAGTTGTGCAAAGGCAATGGATATCATATCCGTAGGGCCGTCACCGGTCAGGATGTAGTCCGTACTATAACTTCCCGCTTTTGATAAGTCTTTTGCTGCTCGCAGGTCGTCGCAAAACTCCGTAGCAGAGGCTACAGGAATATGGGATACAAAAATTCCCAAAACCAGTACCAAAATCAGCAAATATCCTACTGTTTTTTTCATGACTATCCCCTCTTTCTATCACTTGGCAGCTTTGGAAACAGCCTGTGCCACTGCTGCGGCGACACGAGGATCCAACGGATTGGGAATGATATATTCTTCGTTCAGTTCTTCCGGGGAAATGAGGTCTGCAAGGGCCTCTGCGGCAGCCAGCTTCATTTCCTCTGTAATGGCCTTGGCTCTTACGTCGAAAGCTCCACGGAAGATCCCCGGAAATACCAGAACATTGTTGATCTGGTTGGGATAATCACTACGGCCACTGCAAACCACCTTTGCTCCGGCTGCTTTTGCATCTTCCGGCATGATCTCCGGGGTGGGATTGGCACAGGCAAAGACAATGGCATCCTTGTTCATGGATGCAACCATTTCCCGTGTCACGATCCCCGGTGCAGAGGTGCCGATAAACACGTCGGCTCCCACTAATTTTTCTGCTAAAGTGCCGGGAGTCTGTTCCGGGTTGGTGATCTCCGCCATTTCTGCCTGTGCCCAGTTCATACCGGGGCTGCCGACATACAACGCACCCTGCTTATCACACATGGTAATGTTCTTGAAGCCTGCAGAAAGCAGCATCTTTACAATGGCAATACCGGCAGCACCGGCACCCACAGTGACCACCTTTACATCTTCTTTCTTCTTGCCTACCACCTTCAGTGCGTTGGTCAGACCAGCCAAAACGATGAC
>JAZSAO010000156.1:0-4519 GCA_045601945.1 Faecousia sp.
ACTTTCAAAGCTTGCGTAAGCGACCTTGTTATCCAGAATTCGCCGCTTCTCGTTTTTTCCGCAGGGCATATAACGAACTCCGTCGTATGCTATGCCCACCTTCATTTCTTTAGATGGTCCATGTTCCTTTCGAGACTTCCCTTGCAGCTTCAACCATATACCATCGTTTTCCTCATAAAGAATGGGTGTTTCTATTTGTCCAAGTCCTTGTTGGCTCTGTGCAAGAGAAGTATGTTTCTCGATCGCTGAAGCTTGCTTCCCTCCCATGCGTTGAACTACATTATGGACAGCCTGATGTGAAATGCTCATTCCTGTCATTTCGGTAATTGCACGGGCTGTTCCTCTGTAGTTCGTCTCACAGATTAGACTGGCTACCTGACGACAAAGATCCGTTGAGAATAAACCTACCCGACTAATGTTCAGAGCTTCATCCAGCAGGTATACATATTGTTTCCTTTCTGCCGCTGTTGTGTCCAGGTAGACTTGACGATGATACTCCACCGGGCCCATGATGGTCTTTACACAGGTTTTCCTTGGGCCCTTGCAACGAAATCTTTTACGATCTCGTTCCTTCTTTAGAACTTCGTCCATCTTCTCAAGAGTTTGGGCAACGATCTCTTGGCCCATTTTCAGCACACTCTGATATACCATTGAAACAAAATTTTCGAAATTTTCGATTTTGCTATTGCAAATTTCCAAGTTTACTGTTATATTCATTCTTGCCACCACGATTCTTGTTTATTTGGTCATTTACAATATATCATAGAGTGGCAAGAGGGGGAACTCCGGTTCTTCCTTTTTTTTTATATTCGCCGAAATTTTTACGTTTTGCCAATTTTTATTTTACACTAAGTCCATATCCATCATGGTGCCGATGAAGAAGGGAATGTTGTTTTCGCAATCGATCAGCATATACACGAAGGGTCTGTCCAGATAGACTTTTTTCGGATCTTCCTGCTCAATAGCGGCACCGTCTCCGGGCTCCACGGCGGTAACTGCGGCGGCTTTGGTTCCTTCTTCTTCCACAGAAATGTAAGTCTTGTGAAGGACTCTGTTAATATAGATGTTGCCTGCGGTGGAGGAGCCCAAGTCGGTAAAATCGGCAGTAGCGGGATCAAAGGCAGAAGTCATTCCCATGGCTTTTAGGATCTCGGACATTTCTACACTGTATTCGGATTCAAACTTGGGGATAGAGGTATAAACCGTGGTATAAGCAGGCTCGCTTAGCAGATTGTGGAGAGAGTCAACTGTAAGGGAGGAAATGTAATCCGAAAGGCTGATGTCATCCTTGGGGAGGAGGGCTACAAAGGCGTACTTACCACCTTTATAGTATTTTACGAAGCCGGTAGCCCGGTCGTCTTCTAAATAGCTGTGTTCTGTGCTGTACATAAAGTCGGCCTTTTGGACCGTTCCGTCCTCTTTGGTAAAGTCCCCCTCTCTGACTTGATATTTCTTATAAACCTCCGACCACTGGGCATCGAAGGCTAAAGCATTGATCAGGTACATGACTGCATTGGGTGGGATTTGATCCAGAATCTCGGGGATCATGCCATCGGTGTTTTCTTTGACCCAGCTGTTAATATCTTTACAGGTTTGATTATCGAAGGGAGCGGCGTAAACATCTGCTCTGTAATAATCTGTCAGAGTTTGGAGGAAGTCTTCCTTTACTGTAAATCGTTCATCATCTGTAAACCAAATGGAATTGGCAAGGCTCAGCTTGTAATTTTCCCCTTGGGGAAGATTCTGTACATAGGTGTAGAGGTATTGATTCAGATCTTCTGTTGTCATGCCCAAAACCTGCTCCATTTCCTCCAAGGTTTTGGCCTTCGCTCCGTTGGCGGTCATGGATAGGGCACAGAGAACGGACAATGGTGAAATCAAGGTGTTCTCGGTGGTAGTGTTTGTGTTTTGGAACAGCCGAAGGGCGAAGTCCGTAACAGCACCGTTTTGAGAGCTGAGATCTGTAGTGGGTTCCACATCCTTTGGAGTCATGTTCTCCACAAGATTCTTAGCCTGTACTTGGGCAGTACAGCCTGTTAGTTTGACTGCCATGGCAAATACAAGGAGAACGCTCCAAAGGGTGATAAAGATTTTTTGCTTTTTCATACAGGACCACCATCCTTTCTTGGCTTTGTTAGATTCAATCCACCATCTTCAGCGGTGGGAGATTCCAAAGGTACCATAGTAAGAGGACCGTTGTCGGGATCCTTGAATAAAGATGACACCGACTTGCATCCCGTGAGGCTTAGGAGTATGGAAAGCACCAAGATAATAAGCATACATTTCTTCATAAGGTTTCACTCCTTTTCAAAAACAGTAAAGGGGGGTCAGTACAGATAGATCCCCAATAAGTCTTTTAGAGCAAAGTAGGTTTCTTCGCTTAGGAGAAATACTTCTCCTGTAGCATGATTGGTTAGGGCGGAACCTAAAAGAGTATATTCCTCAGCGATACCGCTACTGTGGAGCAGAGAAATTTGATAACCCTTACCAAGGGTGTCCCCACCCGGCATGGTGAGAGAATCATCGGTGAGAGAATCGTCGGTGATAAACTCGAATGTATCCGTGGTAGCATTTGTCTGAGGTGTGGTTACTATGGTGGTTATGAAATCCATGATTTCCTGCACATCTTCCGGGGAGGTGAACTTATGGGCAAGGCCGTTTCCTACCACTTCAACGGAATCCATAAGAATCACTGCACCATCTCCCATAGCGGATTCTGCATCATAGAGAGGGGGTCCTGCCTCCGGTGCGGCCATGTCGGTGGTAACACCTAAACCGGGGAAAAGGAAGCCTGCAAAAACAGTCAAACACAGTACCATGGGGATACAAGCCACTAAAATGCGGGTTCTCCGCTTCTTACGCTCTTTAATTCTTTCCTCACTGCGACGAAGTGCTTCTTCATAACATTCTTGAATGCTTCTCATAGTAAGGATTCACCCTCCTTTCCTAAAAGGGTTCGCAATTCCTTCTTTGCACGATACAGAAGGTTGTCGATTTGTTTCTTGCTTTTCCTCATAACCTTGGCGGCTTCTTCATATGTCATATCTTCAAAATAGATCAGATGCACGGAAACTCTCATATCCTCCGGAAGCTGTGCCATAGCAGTATGGATCTTGCGTTTCCGCTCATCTGCCAAAACCAGATCTTCTAAAGTAGAGGTTTCGTCCTTCAAAGACTCAGCTTGGGATAGCTCTACCATAGGACGGCATTTCCTGTGCTTGATGTGATCCAAGGCTCGGCTTCTCCCTATCATATATAGATAGGACTTTAGAGCTATTTTGAAATTGTACCGATGTTTATGTACGATGAGATCGGAAAAGACATCAATGGCAATGTCCTCTGCGGTGTGAATGTCCTGTACATATCCATGGATGAAGAATACAAGGCCGCGATGATACTCCTCCATAATCTCTCTGAATGCAGTTTCATCACCATCAAGGAAACGGCGGTAGCTACTTGCACCGTTATCCATAAATTTCCCTCCTTATTCTGAAAGGCTCACGTCTGACCCCTTCACTTATAATACGACTGAGCAAGGGAGTATTCCTTACAAAAAACGCAAAAACCCGTAACTTTTTGGAAGTTACAGGCTTTCATCATCTGCATTTCGTCCTTTCGGCGGCCTGATGCACCTATAACCGTCCGGGAAGTTTGATTTACAAGTATTATAACATGTTTCAGCGGATTTTCAATACTTCTCTAAAATCTCGTATTATTTAGTAATAAAGGGTATACAAACTTTGTTCCCCAAGTCCCTCTTTGGGGTAGATATATGGGAAATCCTATGCTATAATCAATTTAATCGTTACAAATGAACGGGAGTGGATCCAATGTATTTTCACGCTTCACCTGTAAAAAATATAAAGGAATTGGAGCCGAGAGTTTCTAACCATAAGACTCCTCTGATCTATTTTTCGAAAAAAAGGGAAAACGTACTGGTATATCTAAGCAATGCAATTGAAAAATACTGTAGGGAAACGAATTTCTCTCACAACGGCATATGGCAAAAGTGGGCGGCATACGGATTCGACAAAGACGGCATACAGCGAATCGCAGAATATTATCCCAATGCGCTTATTAGCACGTATCAAGGCGTATCAGGATATATTTATACAGTGGAGAGCATTGAAAAGTCTGACTTTGAACTTCAAATACCTGATGCGGTTGCTTGCAGCAAACCTGCTAAAGTTGTGGGAGTGGAGTATGTGCCGGATGCTTACCTTGCTATTTTAGAGGCAGAAAGGAAAGGATTGGTTCGGATTTTGCGCTATGAGGAAATGACAGAAAAACATCGTGCATGGCTTAGAGAAACCATCAAAAGAGAATACGAGGAATCGGCAGAGCATCCTGAGTACAGGCATTTTCTAAGAGGAAATTTCTCGGAGTTGATTTGACATAGGATAAGGACATTTCGAGAACTGTTTACAGTTTCCTATCAGGCAAGTAGTGTCACAGGTGGCAATAAGCTGGGTATGGCAATTTCCGGTATGTCTGTAAAGCTGTCCTCTGATTCCGGGGA
>JAZSAO010000157.1:0-4088 GCA_045601945.1 Faecousia sp.
GATACTGCCACGGGCGAAGACACGGCTTCGCCCCTACAGGTGCAAACCATAAACAGGCCGACAAACTGTGATTTATCGAAGCGATTATCGTGCCATACTGTTGCGAAGAGACACAAAAAGTCGATATGAAAACAGGAAACGACAAGAGCGTAGCGCCGGGAGGGGGTCCGGGGGGAGGGCGGTTATTTCCGGGGAGAAAAGCTGTGAGACCACCATGGTACCGATAGGAAATCTGTTCAGCG
The DNA here is from genome assembly GCA_045601945.1 of Faecousia sp. Taxonomy (GTDB): domain Bacteria; phylum Bacillota; class Clostridia; order Oscillospirales; family Oscillospiraceae; genus JAZOXB01. The sequence goes on from JAZSAO010000157.1 coordinate 243, forward strand.
CCTCCCCCCGGTCGCTTCTTCCCCCATTCTTGTCGACACAAGAATGGGGCCCCCGGAGGGAGCAAACCAATCCTGAGTCTACAAACTTCCTTAGCTTTTGGTGCATTTCGTAAGATAGGTAAGGCAAAAGCCCGGCAAGATCTTCTAAACTTTCCTGCTACCCTAAAGCCCCTACTGCCCTCTCAGTCGCCCAAGGGCGACAGCTCTCCCAGAGGGAGAGCCAAGGGGCTTGTGCGAACTCGCAAACAGTTCGACAAACTGTGATTTGACAATATTACCGCGACCGATGGATTGCGCAGTTTATTGAGATAATGCAATGTGGATATCTCCGGTGTCTGTGGTAATCTTGCAAATACCGCCTGTTGTAGTATCGGGAACTTTCACAGAGCCGGTATCTGTGGTAGCGGAGAAAATCATGGGAGACAAAAGGGTGCCTGTTACATCACCGGTATCCGTATGGATTTTTCCTTGTCCCATACTGCAATCTGTGAATTCCACATCTCCTGTAGAACGGTCTACGGACAGCAGATTGGCTATGCTACCGGATTCTATTGTGAGATCACCGGTATCTCCCGTAGAAGTCAGGTTGTTCGCCGAGATGTTTTTCAAGAGGGTTTTTCCTGTTGAGATTTGGAGAAGAATATCCTCCGCACATTCCACTTTGCTGAGGGTTAGTCGACCTGTGGAAAGGGAAATGTCCAGGTTTCCAATGCGAACATCTTCTACACGGACGGAACCGGTGCTACCGTGGATCTTCATTCCTTCGGAAGCAGATGCATAGCAATATACATCTCCAGTGCTGACAGAGATGTCTACGGATCCAAAAGAGAATTCTTTAGGGATCTCTATATGGGATGTACTTCCTCGAATCATCAGATTGCCGTATATCTCTTGAGGAAGCCGGATTTGAATAGAGGAGGACGGCGTAAACAGAGAAATGTGATCGTACCATTTCCGCTGATCGACCAAGCGGACTGCAAGTGTGTTATTCTCTACGGTGACGGAATAATGTAACGTATCTCGTTCAGGGCAATACACAACTGCGCTGATGTCGTTAGAAGTTGAAGGTACAAAAAGAAAGCTAACGTTGTCACTGCTGACATCTACAGATATGTTGGAAAAGCTTTCTGAGATAGGGTAGACTTTTTCTACTACTTCCTCTTTTGTGGCAAAATTCGAAAAACCATCTGTGGAAAATACAAGACCCCAAAAAAGACCTAACCCTACGAGAACCATGGCGAGGGCGGCCCAAAGCCAACCTTTTATCTTCTTATTCATGGTGAGTCCTCCTGTTTTTAGTGAAAATCTGCTTGAGCCAAAGCAGGAATTTTTTAGTTAGTTTGAAGCAACTTGCAGTGAGCCACTTGCATCCGAAGAATGCGAAGATTCCAAGACCGCCGCATACCAGACCTACGGATATGGCGACCATGCCTTCGGTGCCTCTTCCTACAAAGGGTAATACCATTCCACCCAAGATACAGCCAAAGGCAGAGCCGGCAAGAGAAACAAAAACAGCCCAAAAACTGATGATGACTGCCCATAGAGAGCACCACAGGGAGAAAATGACCGCCAGAGCGGCAATGCCCAAGGAAGCCCATACGGGAGCGCCTAAAACCAGAAGAATGATTTCCCATGTTTTCAGCCGTCTTTCCGGCTTGATTTTACTCGCTAAAATTTTGGATAGAGGAGTATACTCCGTTACCTTTGAGACGATTTCTTCTATGGATCCCAGATCGGCAATGGCTTCCTCCTCGGATAGACCTTCTTCTATTCGGTCGTCGATCATTTCTCGGTAGAAAGACAGGGTATTGTCAATTTCTACTTGGGGTAAACCCTTTAAAGCGGTTTCTAATTGAGCGAGAAATGCTTTTTTAGTCATGGGCTTCTTCCTCCTTTGTAACAAACTGATAGATGGATAGGATCTCTTTCCAATCCTGTTTGAATTCCTCGATCCGTCGGATACCATAGGGTGTAATGCGGTAGTACTTTCGCAATCTCCCACCGTGCTCTACGGAGTGTACCGTTAGCATATTGGCACCTTCTAACCGCTTCAGGATGGTATACAGAGTGGACTCGGAAAGTTCCATATAGGGTTTCATATCTTTGATGATCTTGTATCCGTAGGAATCTTCATCCTTGATGGCCGCCAGAACGCATACATCCAACAGCCCACGCTTTAACTGAATATCCATAGAATACCTCCCTTCATGCAATACATCATATCACGAGGTATAGAGATTGTCAAGTCTTGTGAAAAGAAAATCACCCAAGGCAAGGGGAGAACCCTGCCTTGGGTCTTGTACTTTAAGATTTTCTATTATACTGTTTCTTGATAAAATGGTTAGAAAACCATTTTATCGCAGGATAAATATCCTGCACCGCCATAGGCGGAAGAAACAGTATTACAGGTTATTTCTTGGCGGCAAAGCCGCCATGCCGCTTATTAGCGGCATAATAAAACGGTCAATCCGTTTTATTCGAAATAAGTATTAGGTGCTTTTCTTATTTTTTTCTTTAAAATCAGCAATCCGCAGACAAGCATAACGGGGAAAAAGGTAGCGACCAGTAGACCCATTTTGAGATTGCCACCTGCAAGTTCTGCAATGCTTCCCACCATGGCGGGGCTGACCATACCGCCTAAATCTCCTGCCAAGGCTAAGAAAGCAAACATGGCTGTTCCGCCCATTGGGCAGCTTTGGGAAGAAATGCTGATGGAACCCGGCCACATAATGCCAACAGCAAAACCGCAAAGGGCACAGCCGGCAAGTCCGAGAATCGGAAAGGGGGACAGGGAAGCCAATAAATAGCAAGCCCCACACATGGTACCACAGAGCAGCATAACCTTGGTTAAATTAAGCCTTTCGCTGAATTTTCCGTACAGCATACGGCAGATGCCCATAAACATGGCAAACAAGCAGGGACCTGCCAGATCCCCCACGGTTTTAGACACACCGATGGCAGATTCCGTAAAAGCCGAAGCCCACTGTGCCATGGTTGCCTCCGATGCGCCGGAGCATACCATAAGGAGGATCATGAGCCAGAAGATGGGAGTTTTCAGCAGTTTGCTGATGCCCATGCTCTTGCCCTCTTCTACCAACCGCTCTATAGGACAGATAATAAAGTTGAAGGTATTATAGAGCGGCACCAATGCCCAGATAAAAGTAAGGATCTTCCAATTTTCTAACCCGAAGATGAAAAAAAAGAGGGTAGATCCCAGAATTACTCCCATAGCCCCCCAACAGTAGAAGGAGTGGAGTAAGCTCATCATACCGTCTTTGTTTTCAAAAGGACAGGCTTCTACAATGGGGCTGACCAGAACCTCGATCAGACCGCTTCCTATGGCATAGAGCACAACCGCAATCAGAATACCGATAAACGGTGTAGGAAGAACCTCCGGCAAAATTGCCATCAACACGAGCCCTACCGCTGACAGTACCTGAGAGGCAACAACGCAGGTGCGATATCCGATCCGGTCGGCAAATTTGGTAGCACCCAGATCCACCAGCAACTGGGTCAAGTAGAATACCATGGGGATCATAGCGATCTTTTCTAATGTGATCCCATAGGTGCTTTGGAACATTAAAAATAAGAGGGGTGCAAAATTAGCAGAGATCGCTTGCGTCACAAAGCCCAGGTAACAAGCGATGAGTGTTTTATTATAATTTTTCTGTTGCGTCATCATTATTTTCTACCTCCAAGGCGGGGCCGGAGTAACGGGTTTCTAACTCCGATTATACCACAGGCATATGAAAAAGTCCATGGTCTTACAGGGGAAATCCTTCTTAACTACGATACACAGTCTATGGCTGTTTGATGCTGTTGACAAAAAATGAATGTGATACATCA
>JAZSAO010000158.1:0-5628 GCA_045601945.1 Faecousia sp.
ACCCGTCCCGCTGTGGAAGCAGGGGAACGTCTGGGCTTCCTACCCGGTGATCTGCAGAATAAAGTTGACCCCTATCTCAGACCCCTTTACGATGCCCTTTACGATATGCTGGGAGCGGAAACTTACCAGAAATATCTGGAACGGGGGAATATCGAGGTTGCCCCCCTTGCCTATATGCGTGGCAGAACCTTAGATGACAGCTTTATTATCTTAGACGAGGCACAGAATACCACACGGGAGCAGATGAAGATGTTCCTGACCCGTCTGGGCTTTGGCTCTAAGATCGTCATTACCGGTGACGTGACCCAGATCGACCTGCCTGCAGATAAGATCAGCGGTCTGAAGGATGCCATTCGGATTTTGGAAAACATCCCCGATATTGCCATTTGCCGTCTGACCGCTTCTGATGTTGTCCGTCATGCACTGGTACAGCAGATCATTGCCGCCTATGAATCCGGCGAAAAGAAACTTCCCACGCAAAAAACTTTCTACAGAAAGAAGGATAACAAATGAAGATCATCATTCGTTATGCCAATAAAAAGGACAAAAACCCGGCCCTGACCATTCTCCTGCACAAATGCATCAAGGGCGCATTGGAAGCCGAGGGGGTAACCGTCCCCTGCGAGATCAATGTCCTCATTACGGACGATCAGGGAATTCGCGTGATCAACAACGCCACCAGAGCCATTGATAAAGAGACGGATGTCCTGTCTTTCCCTATGTTCCAATTTGAGCCGGGAAACTTTCCCAAAGACGTCTCGGAGTATATCGATCCCCAAACAGGTCTTTTGCCTCTGGGCGATATGTGCATCTCTCTGGAACGGGCAAAGGATCAGTCCAAACGGTTTATGAATACCCTGAAACGGGAGGTTGGCTATCTGACCATCCATTCCATCCTCCATCTTCTGGGCTATGATCACTTAGACGAAGGCCCCCAGAAGAAGCAAATGCGTATGCGAGAGGAAATCATTGCTTCCTCTCTTGGGCTTATGCGATGATTGAATTCCGAAAAGCCGGCTTCGACGACTTAGAGACTTTGGCTCGTACCCGACAGAAGGTGTGGGCTACCACCTACCGTGGGATCTATCCCGACCATGCCATTGACGACTTTGATATCCACTGGCATATGGCAAGAGACCGCCGCCGTATGATGGACAAGAATCAGGAATTTTACCTTGTTATGGATGGAGAGAATTGCGTAGGCTATTTCTATTACGGTACGCCCCACGTGAAGCTGAAGGATCACACATTCTGCCTCAATGCTCTGTATTTTCTGCCGGAATATCGGGGCATGGGATTGGGGAAGCGTGTATTCCAAATGATCCGTCAGATCTGCAGAGAACGGGGGATCCCCAAATTCTTTAACGGTTGCAACACCCATAATATTCCTGCACAGGGTTTTTACTATAAAATGGGCGGTGTGGTTGACGTGATAAATGATGGCCACGACAATCATGCCGAGGATCAGATGTACTTTGAATATGACTTAAAAAAAGAGGAGACACATCATGAAACATAAAACTGCCATGATCACCATTGCCGGACGTCCTAACGTCGGCAAATCCACCCTTATGAATCGACTCATCGGCGAAAAGATCGCCATTGTTTCCAACAAGCCTCAGACCACCCGTAACCGTATCTGCGGTGTGTGCACCAAGGGTGATACCCAGCTTGTTTTTATCGACACCCCCGGCTTCCATAAGCCTCGCACCAAATTGGGAGACTACATGGTCAACGTAGTTCGGGAAAGCGTTGCAGACGTTGACCTGATCCTTCTGATCGTAGAGCCCATTGCCAATGTAGGCCCCCAGGAGGAAGCACTCATTGCCCAGATCAAAGCCTCCGGTGCCCCTGCTATTTTGGTCATCAACAAAATCGATACCGTAGAAGACAAAGAGCAGCTTCTGGCTGTGATCGGTGCCTATACGGAGAGATTTCATTTTGAAGCGGTATTGCCCATTTCCGCCCGTTATAAAGACGGTGTAGATGCCCTTATGAAGGAATGTGCCAAGTTTGCACAGGAAAGCCCCTTCTTCTTCCCCGAAGACATGACCTCCGACCAGCCGGAACGACAGGTTATGGCAGAGATCATTCGGGAAAAACTCCTGTGGAATCTGGATCGGGAAATTCCTCATGGCACAGCTGTGGAAATTACCCGTTTTTCCGAACGTGATAACGGGATTATCGACATGGATGCTACCATCTACTGTGAAAAGCAAAGCCATAAGGGTATTATCATCGGTAAGCAGGGGGCTATGCTGAAGAAAATCAGTACCGATGCCCGTAAGGACTGCGAGCGCTTTATGGGCACCAAGGTCTTCCTGACCACTTGGGTCAAGGTGAAGGAAAACTGGCGCGACAGTGATTTCCTGATCCGCAATTTCGGCTACGATCAGAATTAATCTGTTTTATTTATAATTCCAAGAGATTTTGATAATTTAAATGTCATTATTCCAGACCTCTCCCGGTATAGTTTCTACTGTTCTTTCAAAGGCTATTAGGGGAGGGATAAATATGGATTCTACATTTTACTGGGAATTGTTTATGGAAACAGGAGCACCTGAGGCATTTCTGCTCTATCGGAGCTGCAATCGAAAGTTGGAGGAGATTTCAAAAGGAGGGACTGTAAATTGGAAAGAATCATTCCAATAGATAGGGAAAAAGCGAAAGAGGTTCTACTGGAATTTCTAAGATATCCTTTAAATGACGGATTAGAGATTCTACAGAGATTTTCGGCATTACCGGGTGCAGTTTTTTCTCAAGGGGAGCGGCGACCGGATCGCTTTGTATATGTTCCCGGCACATTAAGGCGACCTGTTCTCCTGATCGCTCATGTAGATACAGTATGGGACAAAGGCTTTCCGTGGACCAGAGAAAGGGCAGAACTTATAGTGGGAGAAGATACTATCGTCTCGGGAGATCCTAAGGTGGGAATCGGAGCAGATGATCGGGCCGGTTGTGCTCTCTTATGGCTCCTGCGGGAAAGTGGCCATTCTCTTCTCTTATTGGATGGGGAAGAACCGGGAGCATTTGGGACGAAATATCTAATAAAGAACCATCCGGACTTGTATAAGGAACTGAATTGCCATGCTTATATGGTGGAATTGGATCTTCCCGGGGAACAGCTTTGCCATTATTGCGAGCTTCCCGTCACCGGTCGGTTTCGGAAGTATATAGAGAAGAGCTTCCACTGTAAGCCGGTTACCAAATGCTGCCGGACAGATGTCTGTTGTCTTTCCCGACAGATTTGTGGAGTTAATTTGAGCATCGGAGGAGAAAAGGAACACACTCCACATGAAGTTCTAAGAATCTCACCGTGGCTGAATACATATGAAAACCTATGTGAGGTTCTTAGTCGGAAACAACCTTCTTTTTCAACCGGTTTCTCTATTAGAGCTTGGCGATTTATAAAAAGAAAATACATGAAATTAACGCAAAGTCTCAAAATGCCCAAAGATAAGGAAATGTCATAATTATGTTTATAAAAACCAAGGGCATTGTACTGCGGGAAACGGATTATCAGGATCGGGATAAGCTTCTTACCGTCCTTACCGCAGACTATGGAAAGCTTACTGTAAAGGCGCGAGGGATCAAGGGGGCTCGAAACACCATGAAAGCATCCTGTCAGCTTATGGCTTATTCCGAACTGACCCTGATGGAGCAGAAGGATCGCTATGTTCTGACGGAAGCATCAAGTATCGAATTATTTTCAGAATTACAAACAGACATTGAACTTTTGTCTCTTGCATCTTACTTTCTACAGGTGACGGAGTATGTTGCACAGGAAGAAGATCCTTGCCCCGAGATCCTATCTCTGCTCCTTAATTGCCTTTATGCTTTGAGCAAACTAAAGCTGTCTCAAAGGATGGTCAAGGCTGTTTTTGAATTTCGTTTGGCGTGTCTGCTTGGATTTCTTCCCGATTTGGGGCCTTGCCCATGCGGCAGGGGAGAGGAACCTGTGTATTTTTCTTTAACACGGGGCTGTCTTCTGTGCGAGACCTGCGGAAATATCCCACAGGAAGGAGAACTTCGATTACCTCTTTCTCCCGGAAGCAAAGCGGCAATTCAATACATTGTTTCCTGTCCGCCGGGGAAGCTGTTTTCTTTCCGCATTGCACCGGAAACCCTTTCCCAACTTTCGGGCATAACGGAAGCTTATTTATGCACTCGTTTGGAACGAGGCTTTTATACCTTAGATTTTTATAAATCACTGCAAATTGAGGTGATACCATGACTGAATTATACGAAAAATCCTTGAAAAAATTAGAACTGGATCTGGTTTTGGAAAAGCTGGCAGAATGCGCCCATTCCCAAGAAGCCAAGGAACGCTGTAAGGCCCTTTTGCCTTTAGACGACGAAGAAGAGATCCGTCTACTCCAACAGCAGACCGGTGCCGCCGTGAAACTGATCTCTCTGAAAGGAAATCCTTCCTTCCATGGACTGAAAGACGTAGGTCCTTCTCTGGAACGAGCAGACCGTGGAGGTTGCCTGACTACCCGTGAACTCTTAGCCATTGCGGGCCTTCTGAAAGCCATCCGTAATGCCAAATCCTACTATAACGGAGACTACACACAAACTCTCTTGGATGTGTATTTCCAAGAACTGTCTCCCAATCGTTATTTAGAAGAAAAGATCAATAACTCCATCCTCTCGGAAGAAGAGATCGCAGATGCGGCAAGTTCCGAACTGGCTGACATCCGCCGCCATATGCGGATCCAGAGTTCTAAGGTAAAGGAAAGCCTGCAAAAGATCATTTCTTCTCCGACTTATGCTAAGTATCTCCGTGATCCTATTATTACCTTGCGAGGCGACCGCTACGTGGTTCCCGTAAAGAGTGAGTTTAAAGGAGAGATCCCCGGTCTTGTTCATGACGTATCCTCTACAGGCTCTACCTTCTTCATTGAGCCTATGAGTGCGGTCAATGCCAATAACGCCCTGAGAGAACTCCTCATTAAAGAGAAAAAGGAAATTGAGCGGATCTTGGCTGAACTTTCTGCCGAAGCAGCAAGTTTCCGAGAGGGGATAACAACCTCCTTTGAAATGTTGGTAAACTTGGATGTGATTTTCGCCAAAGGCCGTTTGGCGCTCCGTATGGATGCTATGGAGCCGGAAATTCGCACCAACGGGTCTATCGAACTTGTGAAAGCACGGCATCCTTTAATCGATCGAAAAGTCGTTGTGCCTATTACTGCACGTCTCGGCACGGATTTTGATACTCTCATTATTACAGGCCCCAATACAGGCGGTAAGACCGTTACCCTAAAGACTTTGGGACTTCTGACCCTTATGGCAGAGTGCGGTCTCCATATTCCCGTTGATCATGGTAGTGCCATCTCCGTATTCCGTCGTGTTCTGGCAGACATCGGTGATGAGCAATCCATTGAACAGTCTCTATCCACATTCTCCGCACATATGAAGAATATCGTCCAAATCGTAGAAGAGTGCGATAACGAAACATTGGTTCTCTTTGACGAATTGGGAGCCGGTACGGATCCTGCCGAGGGTGCAGCCCTTGCTATGGCTCTGATTGAATTCTGTCGTAAATGCGGTAGTCGCGTGGCAGCTACCACCCACTACGCAGAGCTGAAGCTTTTTGCCATGTGTACCAAGGGAGTTATGAATGCCTCC